>JAFQMB010000099.1 GCA_017421095.1 Oscillospiraceae bacterium | reverse complement strand
TCGCCCTTGGAGCCGCCCGAATCTTGTATAAGAAAGGGTTGGTCTAATGATCGGTTGGATCATTTTGGGCATGGTTTTGCTGTTTTTTTGCGTGATCCTCCTCCGGACGCTGTTTTTCCGCCCGGAAGAAAAAACACCGCAAGAGATCTCTTCCATCGCCTTAAACGAAGAAAAGATTGTTTCCGACATGGTGGATATGATCCGCTGCAAAACCGTCTCTGACCGAGAGGAATCTCAGGTGGATCGGGCAGAATTTGCCCGTTTCGAAGCCCTCTTGCAGGAACGCTTCCCCAAAATTCACACCGCCTGCCATTTGGAAAAAATCGGAAAAACCGGTCTTTTATACCACCTGCCCGGAGATTCCCACGAAAAACCCACCGTGCTGATGAGCCATTATGATGTGGTTCCCGTTGACGAAGCAGGCTGGGATCGACCTGCCTTTGAGGGTCTGATCGAAGATGGTTGCATCTGGGGACGGGGCACGCTGGATACCAAAGGCACCCTTTGCGGAGTGACCGAGGCGCTGGAAATGCTGCTGACGGATGGATACCGCCCCAAGCAGGATCTTTATCTTTCTTTTTCCGGCGAAGAAGAGATCGACGGCAACTCCTGTGCTGAAATCGTTTCTTATCTGGAAGAAAAAGGGATCGTCCCTGCATTGGTTTTGGATGAGGGCGGCGCGGTGGTTCAGAACGTCTTTCCCGGGATGAAAGAGGAATGTGCCCTCGTGGGCGTTGGGGAAAAGGGCGGCTTAAATCTGCAATTCACCCTGGCCTCCGAAGGGGGACACGCCTCTACACCCCCGGTGAACACCATCTGTGGCAAACTGGCCAAGGCCATGTGCAAAATTGAAAAGAAACCTTTTTCTTATCAATTGACCCCGCCGGTGAAAAAGATGTTTGACACGCTGGGTCGCCATTCCAATTTCCTGTTCCGGATGATTTTTGCCAACCTTTGGTGCTTCGCGCCGGTTTTGGATCTTTATGGCCGTCTTTGCGGCGGCGAAATTAACGCTCTTTTGCGCACCACCGTTGCCATCACCAGAATGGAGGGCAGCCGGGCATACAATGTTCTGCCGTCCAAGGCCTCTTTTGCCGCCAATCTGCGGCTTTTGGGAAAAGACAATATCCAATCGGCAAAGGAATATCTACACCGTGTGATTGGAAATAAAAAGGTGCAGATTGATGTGGTCAACGGGATGAACCCCTCCATCTATTCCGACACCGATTGCGAGGGCTGGGATACGCTCAAAACTGCCATCAGCCAAACCTGGCCCGAGGCGGTTGTTTCCCCTTATTTGATGCTGGCTTGCAGCGATTCCCGGCACTATTGCCGCATCAGCGATAAGGTTTACCGCTTCTCTGCCATGCGCCTTTCCAAAGAAGAACGGGCTTCCATTCACGGCAACAATGAACGGATTCCCATTCCCACGCTGTTAAAAACGGTGGAGTTCTATGTCCGTCTTTTGCAGATGATCTGATTGCCATAATAAAGAACCGCCGCCATCGGCCGATGGCGGCGGTCTTTTGTTTGCTTATCGAAGATGGGTCGGAATCAAATCGGAAAGGGATTCCAACAGTTCTTTGCTGCATTCGGGAACCTCTTCCAAAGGAAAGGGAATGCCCATAGACTGATATTTGGTCAGGCAGAGTTTTTTGAAGGGCAGCAGTTCGATTTTTTCCAGTGTGGCACATTTTTTCGCCAACTTTATGATCGCTTCCACCTCTTCTTTGGTGTCGGTCAGGCCGGGCGTCACCACATGGCGCACCCAGACAGGCACAGAACACTTTTCGCAAAGAGAAAGGAACTCCATCACTCTCTTCAAACTGCCGCCGGAATGGGCCAAATAGGCCGCCTCTGCAGCAAATTTGATGTCACAAAGCACCAGATCGGTGTGATTCAATACCCGCTCGGCCACCGAAAGATCCAAATACATTCCGGAGGTATCCAGCGCTGTGTGGATGTTATTTTGCTGCAGTTTCGCAAAAAGTTCTGCCACAAACTCGCCCTGGCAGAGGGCTTCTCCTCCCGAGACCGTCACGCCCCCGCCGTTTGCAAAAAACGGACGAAAACGCAGCGCCCGACGGACCAATTCATCCGAAGAAATCTCTTCTCCGGCAGAAAAATCCCAGGTGTCCGGATTGTGGCAATAGACGCAGCGCATGGGGCAGCCCTGCAGAAAAACCAGATAACGAAGGCCGGGGCCGTCCACCGCGCCCATACTTTGCAATGAATGGATGCGCCCCTCCATCAGAGAACCTCGTGGAAGGTGCGGCTGATGACCTCTTTCTGCTGTTCTTTGGAAAGTTTATGGAAGTTCACCGCGTAACCCGAAACGCGAATGGTCAGGTTGGGGTATTTTTCGGGGTGTTCCATGGCATCGATCAGCAATTCTCTGTTCATCACATTCACATTGATGTGTTGGGCTTTTTGCTGGAAATAACCGTCGATGATGCTCACCAGGTTGGCATAACGGGTTTCGTCGTCGTTGCCCAGCGCCTGAGGCACAACTGAGAAGGTGTTGGAAATGCCGTCTTTACAAACATCATAAGAAAGCTTGGCCACCGAATTCAAAGAAGCCAGCGCACCGTTTTTCTCCCGATTGTGCATGGGGTTGGCGCCGGGGGCAAAGGGTTCGCCCGCCTTGCGGCCATCTGGGGTGGAGCCGGTCTTTTTGCCATAAACCACATTGGAGGTGATGGTCAAGACAGAGAGGGTGTGTTCGGCGCCCCGATAGGCAGGAACTTTTTTCAATTCTTCCATAAACAGGCGAAGCTGTTCCACTGCCATGGAATCGGCGCGGTCATCATCGTTGCCATAGGTGGGGAATTCCCCTTCGGTTTCGAAATCGGTGATCAGACCCGTTTCATCCCGAATGACCCGCACCTTGGCATAACGGATGGCAGACAAGGAATCGGCCACCACCGAAAGGCCGGCCACACCAAAGGCCATAAAGCGATGCACCTGGGTGTCGTGCAGGGCCATCTGAACCTTGTCATAGGCATATTTATCGTGCATATAGTGGATCATATTCATGGCGTTGACATAGGTTTTGGCCAACCAGGGACGGTAATAGTCCATCAGTTCGGTCACCTTATCATATTCCAGATATTCCCCTTCATAGGGCATATGAACCGGGCCCACCTGCATCCCGCTCTTTTCATCCCGACCGCCGTTGAGGCTCATCAGAAGCAGTTTGGCCAAATTGGCTCTGGCGCCGAAGAATTGCATATCCTTGCCCACCCGCATGGCCGAAACACAGCAGGCAATGGCATAGTCATCCCCGAATTTGGGGCGCATCACATCGTCATTTTCATACTGGATGGCATCGGTGTCACAGGAGACCTTGGCAGCAAAGCGCTTGAAATTGGCAGGCAACGCTCTGGACCAAAGAACCGTCAGGTTGGGTTCGGCAGAGGGCCCCAGATTATAAAGGGTGTTCAGGAAACGATAGGTGTTCTTGGTGACCAGAGAACGGCCGTCTTCCCCCATACCGCCCAAAGCCTCGGTGATCCACATGGGATCGCCGGCAAAGAGTTCGTTATACTCGGGGGTGCGCAGATGGCGGGCCATCCGCAGTTTCATCACAAAATCATCGATCAGTTCCTGGGCGCCCTTTTCATCCAGGATTCCCAGTTCCATATCTCGTTCGATATAAATATCCAGGAAGGTGCTGACACGGCCAAGGCTCATAGCTGCACCGTTTTGTTCTTTGATGGCACCCAAATAGGCAAAATAAAGCCACTGGACGGCTTCTCTTGCATTGGTGGCCGGTTTGGAGATGTCATATCCGTAAAGGGCGGCCATCTCTTTGAGTTTCCCAAGGAAATTGATCTGCTGATAAAGTTCTTCCAGCAGACGGATTCCTTCGGCATCCAGCATTTTGTTGCTGCATTCCAGTTTATCTTTCTGCTTTTCCTCGATCAAAAGATCAATACCATAAAGCGCCACGCGGCGATAGTCCCCGATGATACGGCCGCGGCCATAGGCATCCGGAAGGCCGGTGATGATGCCGCAATGACGGGCGGCACGGATTTCGGGGTTATAAACGCGGAAAACACCGTCGTTATGGGTGGTGCGATACAAAAATTCCTGTTCCACCTTGTCAGAAAGGGTGTATCCATAGGCTTTGCAGGCTTTTCGGGTCATATTGATGCCGCCGAAGGGGTTGACACCGCGGCGCAGGGGCGCATCCGTTTGCAAACCGACGATCAGTTCCTCTTCTTTATCCAAATAGCCGGGGGCATAGTTCAAAAGAGAGGTGACCGTTTCGGTATCGATATCCAAAACACCGCCCTTGGCCTGTTCTTCTGCCATCAGAGCGTTGAGTTTTTCCATCAGTCTTTCGGTGCGCTGTGTGGGGCCTTCCAAAAAGGATTCGTCCCCCTCATAAGGGCGATAGTTATCCTGGATAAAAGCCTGAACCTGAATCCGTTCTTTCCATCGGGTTCCTTTGAACCCATTCCAACCCTCAAACATAAGCGATCTCCTTTCTCATTTTCAAATAGCCGCAAGCGGGCTGAAAACCATCTTTTTTCGGCAAAATACCACTTATATAGAATATCACACCAAATCTGCCTTGTCAATGAATTTTCCATCTGATGACACAAGATATTGTGGTTTGGCGAAAAAGCAAACAGAATTTCTTGTGTTTTTGATTTTCTTATGGAAAATGACCAAAAGGCCTTTTCCGGGCAGAAAAAACACCCTCTTCCCCAAAAAGAGAAAGAGGGCGTTTCCAAAAAATCAAAGAATTTCAGCGGTGATCACCGGCTCTTCCGAAATTTCCGGCTGTTCTTGCAATTCGGGGCATTTGGCTTTCAGGGTGCGATAAAGCCAAGCGTTGGTGGAAACAATGTAAGGATTCACGAACAAAACACCGATCCCGCAGCAGATCAAACAACCCAAAAGAATCCAACCGAAAAAGCTGAGTTCCAAAGCGAAAATCTCCAGTTTCTCGCCGTCGGTCATTTTTTTGCTCAGACGCAGTGCTTCTTTCAGGGAAAGACCGGGATGTTCCGCCAACAGATAGGGAACAAAATAAAAGGTATAGCTCAAAACAACGGTGAAGCACATTCCGACAAGCAGGAGCAAAGTTACAAAAAGAAGCAAACCGGATATCAGAAGCGGATCGCGATCGGCAGTTAAAGTATATGGTACCAGAATACCGATCATCATAAGAGTCGGAATCAAAACCGGCAAGGAAGGGATCAACTGATAAACAAACAGTTTCCAGGCGCGTCCCAAATAATTGATGCGGAAGCCATCCAATATACAACCGAAGGAAATGGTTTTTTTGGTGCTCTCAATCGCACTGTTGATTTGACCCAAATAAAGAATATTCCCTACAAAAAAAGAATAGGCAATTGCAAGTGCCGTTGCAATCACAGAAACAACAATGATCAGTGGCAGCCATTCCATGATCATTTCATTGAGCCTTTCGGGAGAAACAGGGGTAACGGTCTCTGTTTTGGTCGTATAATTAAAAGACACGCCGCTACTGCTACCACCGCCGCTGCTGCCAAAAATACCGGTCAAAAGACAGATGACAAACAATGTCCAGTAGTTGGGTTTCATGGACTGTTTGGCTAAATTTTTCAAGCCTTCTCTTGTCCAACTGACCGTCGGCGGAATTATCTCAGGGGATTGGACACCAGGCACATCATTCATCATCAAATACCTCCTTTGAAAAAAGGGATAAAAAATTACTTCTACAAGAAAATTATACCAAATGGGAGATTCCTTGTCCAGCGGCTTTGACAAATTTTGCATTTTTTCCCTTTCAGACCGGCTCGAAAACGATAAAAAACAGGGCGGCAAAAGCCGCCCTGTTTTGGTTGCATTAAAGGTTGCCGAATCTGCCTCTGGCCTGATAGCTGGTGTGCAGCACTTCGTGGGCCTTATGGCTGCCGGGCTCGCCAAAGAATTCCTCGTAAAGGGTTTTGATCACGGGGTTTTCATGGGACTTGCGGATGGGAAGATTTTCATCATCCTCATACAGAGCCTTGGCACGCAGGGCCTTCAGATCCACATTGTTGCGGACATAGCCGGGCTGAATGGGCTGACCGCCGCCGTTGACACAGCCGCCGGGGCAGGCCATAAATTCGATGAAGGTATAGTCTTTCTCGCCGGAGCGAACCATATCCAACACCTTGGCAGCGTTTGCCAGACCGCTGGCCACCGCCACAGAAACCTTCAAGCCGCCCACCTCATAGGTGGCTTCTTTGATGCCGTCGGTGCCGCGGACATCGGTAAATTCCAATTTAGCCAGTTTTTCACCGGTCAAGGTTTCCACTGCTGTGCGCAGGGCAGCTTCCATCACGCCGCCGGTGGCGCCGAAGATGGTGCCGGCACCGGAACCGATGCCCAGAGGATTGTCGAACTCTTCGTCCGGCAGGTCTTCAAAGCAGAGGCCGGCCTGGCGGATCATTCTGGCCAATTCTCTTGTGGTCAGTGCCACGTCCACATCGGGAACGCCGGCAGCAGCCTGGTCTTCTCTGGTCACTTCAAACTTCTTGGCGGTGCAAGGCATGATCGAAACCACAAACAGATCCTTGGGATCCATCCCCAGTTTTTCGGCATACCAGGTTTTGGCCACGGCGCCAAACATCTGCTGGGGAGATTTGCAGGAAGAGAGGTTTTCGATAAAGTCGGGATATTTATGTTCGCAGAACTTGACCCAACCGGGAGAGCAAGAGGTGATCATGGGCAGTTTGCCGCCGTTCTTCACCCGTTCGATCAGCTCGTTGGCCTCTTCGATGATGGTCAGGTCGGCGGTGAAGTTGGTGTCAAACACATCGTCAAAGCCCAGACGGCGC
>JAFQMB010000098.1 GCA_017421095.1 Oscillospiraceae bacterium | reverse complement strand
GGAAAGCAGAAAACAGCATGACCAACGTCAGTGCCAGGACAGCCAGGCGGGTAAGGAAGTGTTTGGCATGCACTTTCATCTCGTTGATTCACCCTTTTTTCCATCGTGAATTTCCGTTTTTTTAAAGATTGGCACTCTCAAAAAAACGGATGCTCCGAACAAACAGACGGCTTTTGCCGCAAGTGGAAAAAGCACTACCGGTTTTTCTCCGGAGTGCAATTTGGCCGTCTGGAAGGCCACTAAAAGTATATCATATAAAAACCCCTTTTGGTGTTATCTCAATTTGTTTATGAGGTAGTTTTTATTTGCTTTAATCAACCAAGCAACAGGAAATTTTCTGTTTCCTTTGCAATTCACAAAAGTTTCACAACCTTTTCGTTTTTTCACCACCCGTGTTTCAGCGAGTCACACCAACCAACCATTGTTTTTTTGTTTAAAATAATAGTCAATAAATTTTGATCTATTCTTTTGACACATTGCATCAAAAGAACGGTTAACTTTTCCTGTCGTTTTCCTCTCGTCTGTTTTTTGAGCGCGAAAAATCTGAGCAAAGAAAAAACCGCAGAAGAAAAAATCTTCCGCGGTTTTTTTGCTTTTTTCATTCTTTCGGAGGGATTATTCCTCGCCGGTAGCATCCTTCAAAGCATCCATATCATCGGTGGAATAAACCTTGGGCTCATCAGAGACCTCGACCACCTCAGCAGGCTCGCTCTTTTCTTCCATCAACGCACGCATAGAAAGGCTGATGCGCTTGGTTTCGGGATCAAATTCGATCACCTTAGCAGTGACTTCCTGACCCAGTTCCAGCAGATCGGAGGGCTTTTCGATACGTTCGGTAGAAAGCTGAGAAATGTGGATCAAGCCATCCACACCGGGAACGATCTGCACGAACACACCGAAGGGAGGCATGCTGACCACCTTGGCGGTGATCACGGTACCGACCTGCACATTCTTGCGAACGATCTCCCACGGATTGTCTTCGGGCTTCTTATAACCCAAAGAGATTCTGTGGGTTTCCTCGTTAAAGTCTTTCACATAGACTTCGATCTGATCGCCCACAGCAACCACTTCGCTGGGATGCTTGATGCGGTTCCAGGAAAGTTCAGAGATGTGAACCATACCGTCCACACCGCCGATGTCAACAAAGGCGCCGTATTTGGTCAGGCTCTTCACGCTGCCCTGATAGACTTTGCCCTTCTCGATGGAAGAGAAGACCTGTTCCTGTGCGGCCTTGCGCTCATCCAAGGTGACCTGACGGATGCTGCCCACAGCACGCTTGCGGGGCTTGCCGGCTTCGATGACCTTCAGGCGAACCTTATTGCCCTTCAAAGCAGCAGGATCTTCGTTGCGGCTCATAGTAGCCTGGGAAGCAGGCACGAACACCTTGACACCGTTCACATTGGCGATCACGCCGCCTTTGACCACTTCGGTGACAACGCCTTCCAGAACTTCGCCGCTTTCGGCAGCAGCATTCACGATTTCAACACCGCGAATGGCATCCAGACGCTTCTTGGAAAGGGTGACAATGCCTTCGATATCGTTGACACGGATAGCCAACAGTTCGATCTCGTCGCCGATTTTGACCAGATCTTCCGCCTTGGCGGTGGGGTCGGCGCTGAGTTCATCCATGGGAATGACGCCCATGTGCTTGGTGCCGATCTCCACTCTAACATCCGTGGGGGTGATGGCAGTGACGACGCCGGTGATCTTTTCACCGGTGTAGACCGTCTTGAGGGAGTTCTCCAGCGCTTCCTCAAAATTGAATTCTTCGGTCTCGGGGGTTTTGATTTCGATTTCACTCATGGTTTTTATTACCTCCTTGATGATGACAGACGGGGTCGATGCGCCGGCAGTTACGCCGACAGAAGAACAGTGCTCAAACCAAGCCGGTTGGAGTTCGGCGGCCGTTTCGATGTGATGGGTCGTGGTGTTTTCCGCACACACCGCATACAGCTTTTTTGTGTTGGAGCTGTGTCTTCCTCCGATAACGACCATACGGTCGCATTCCAATGAAAGACGCTCTGCTTCACCCTGTCTCTCACCCGTTGCTCCACATATTGTAGCAAAGCAATCGCAATTTGTCCAATGTTTTTTTGCAAATTCTTCACACTTTTTATAGGTTGCGGCGGAAAAAGTGGTTTGAGAGGCCAAAATCACCGCTTCATCCTGTGAAATTTTTCCCGAATCGGCCAATTCTTCCAGTTCCGCTTCATCCCGGACCACAAAACAGGGGCCACAGGCTTCCCCCACAATGCCCATCACCTCGGGATGATTTTCATCTCCGGTCAGAAGAATCGTTTTTCCGGCCGCCGATGCTTTTTTCACAATTTTATGAATCTTGGCCACAAAGGGACAGGTGGCATCTTCAAAGGAAACCTTCGCCTCGTTCAGCCGTTTATATATTTCGTGCGAAATTCCGTGGCTGCGAATGACAACCGTTTCTTCTTCTGTTGCCTCTTCGGGGGAAGAGATCACCCGCACGCCTCTTTTTTCCAGTTCTCCCACCACCTGATCGTTATGGATGATGGGCCCCAGGGTGCAGACTCTCTTCCCTTCCCCAAGAAGTTCCTCCACCCGTTTGATCGCCCGATCCACTCCAAAGCAGAAGCCGGCTGTTTTCGCCAAACGGATCTCCATCATTCTTCTCCTCCGGCGCTTTTATGCACCGCCAAAGCCGGCCTGATCGCTTCGCCGTTTACCGGGGGCATCAATCCGGCAATGCGCGTCATAATCAAATTGGCCCCATTGGTATAAGCGATGCTGCGTTTGCCCTCTTTCAATTTCAATTCCTCGTTTTTGATCACCGGGCCGAAACGCACCGTCACCGGATTCCAAAAACGCTTTTTATTGTTTCTATAACAGATCGCCACCGGCAGGACATCGCATCCGCTTCTGGCCGCCAAAAGGCTCACCCCCGTTTTGGGCGGCAGCATATCGCCGCTTCTGGAACGGGTTCCCTCCGGAAAGACCAACAGATTCTTTCCTTCTTTCAAAAGCCGCACACTCTCCTGCACACTGGCCAGATCCGATTCCCCCCGTTTCACAGGGAAAGCGTGGGCATAGCGCAGAAAATCTTTGAGAAGGGGAATATGGAATAATTCGTCCTTCGCCATAAAAAACGGTACATCTTCCAAAAAAGAAACGATAAAAAAGGGATCCAAAAGCCCCCGATGATTGGCACAAATGAGCACGTGGTGATCGGGGATGTTTTCCAACCCCTCCACACGAACAAAATTCGCCAAACTGCTGACACAGCGAACAAAAGGCCGCCAAAAGGATCTGAACGCCTTTTTCGACATCAAACCCAAAAAATCTCCTCCCTTTTCGGCAACAAGGATATGTTATGCTAAATAGCTGCCGATCTTTTCCCGAATGATCCCGATCATCCGGCTCAAACTTTCTTCCGGCGTTTCACCGGTGGTATCCACCAAAACAGCATCCTCTGCCTGTTTCAGCGGTGCCACAGGACGGTTTGTGTCCTGTTCATCTCTCTGTTTCACCTCGGCAAGCACCCGGTCAAAATCCGCCGGCTGACCGGCCTTTTCCAACTGCTCCACCCGACGGCGGGCCCGTTCCTCGGCACTGGCAGTCAAAAAGATTTTCACCGCCGCCTCGGGCAGCACCACCGTTCCGATATCCCGGCCATCCATCACCGCGGGGGTGGAAAGAGCCAGATCCCGCTGCAGGTCAAACAAAAAGGCGCGCACCTCCGGATGGGCAGAAACCTGCGAAGCCGCCATAGAAACCTCCTGGGTGCGGATCAAACCACTCACATCTTCGCCGCAAAGCCAGACAAACTGGTTTCCCTGCTCGTGGGTCATGGTCACCGAAATGTTATCCAGCAGCGGTGAAACGGCGGTTCTGTCTTTGGGGTCAACCCCACAGCGCAGCACATAAAGCCCGATGGCTCTGTAAAGCGCACCGGTGTCCACATAAAGCATTCCCAATTGTTTGGCAACCTCTCTTGCCAGGGTGGATTTACCGGCGCCGGCAGGCCCGTCCACCGCCACAGCGATCATCAACTGGATCCTCTCCCTTTTTCGGGAAGCAAAAGCAGCTTCCCCAATGATATATGGTAATTATAACACATTCTTTTCAACAACACAACCACCCCCTCTTTGATTGCAAAACAAAATCTCCTGCAACAAAATGCAATTTTTCTTGCTTTTTTGATTTCTTTTCTTTTTTATCTTGCAAAGGAAGGCGGTATAAGATATAATAAACTTCCATATCAAGGGGTTTTTGAATTTTTATCTCCTGCATCCCTGCAAAATCAAGAGAAAGGCAAGGAACTGTACTATGGAACAGGATCTGCTTACCTTAATGGAGGAAAACGCCTCAAAATTTTCCAAAGGGCAGCGTCGCATTGCTGCCTACATTGCCGAAAAATATGACAAAGCCGCCTTTATGACCGCCCTGAAACTGGGCCAGGCGGTGGGGGTCAGCGAATCGACCGTGGTGCGCTTTGCCTCCCTTTTGGGATATGACGGTTATCCCAACCTGCAAAGAGCCATGCAAGAGATGATCCGCAACCGTCTGACCGCCGTTCAGCGCATCGAGGTAACCGAGGATCAAATCGGCCAGGAAGATGTGCTTACGAAGGTTTTGGGTAGTGATATGGAAAAGATCCGCAAAACCCTGGAAAGCGTTTCTCCCGAAGAATTCGAATCCTGTGTTTCAGCGGTTACCGGCGCCAGAAGAGTTTATATTCTGGGCATCCGAAGCGCCGCCATTCTGGCCCGTTTTCTGGCCTTTTATCTCAATTTGATCCTGCCGTCCAAGGTGCATTATATCAACACCGCCAGCACTTCTGAAATGTTTGAGCAAATGCTGCGCATCGGAAAAGAGGATGTGCTTATTGCCGTCAGCTTCCCCCGATATTCCAAACGGACGGTGCAGGGTGCTATGTTTGCTCATAAAAGGGGCGCCAGAGTGCTTGCTGTCAGCGACAGTATCCGCAGTCCTCTGATCCCCCACAGCGATTATAAACTGCTGGCCAGAAGTGATATGGCCAGTTTTGTGGATTCTCTTGTAGCACCTATGAGTCTGCTCAACGCCCTTGTAGTGGCAGTTGGTTTAAGAAAACGAAACGAAGTGAGCGAGACCTTTGAAGAACTGGAATCCATCTGGAATGAATATGATGTTTATGACACGGGGTCTGAGCGATGACGAAGCCGGATTTATTGATCATCGGCGGCGGCGCCGCCGGCCTGACAGCTGCTCTTTTTGCCGCAAGGGAAGGGCTTTCGGTGACCCTGGTGGAACACACCGATCGATTGGGCAGAAAACTTTCCATCACCGGCAAAGGTCGCTGCAATCTGACAAACGCCTGTGAAGAGACCGACTTTTTCGACAAGGTCATCCGCGGCGGAAAGTTTATCCGTTCGGCGTTGGCCGGCTTTTCCCAAAAGGACACTGTGAAACTCTTTGAAGGGTTGGGTCTTCCTTGCCACACCGAAAGAGGGGATCGCATCTTCCCCGATTGTGAAGATGCCAAACTCGTGGTTTCTGCCTTGACAAATGCCTGTCAAAATGCCGGCGTTTCCTTTTTGATGAAAATAAAGCCGCTGCAGATTTTGCAAAAAGAGGGGCGCATTTTCGGCCTGCAAACCGAAAAAGAAACCATCCTTTGTGATACAATTCTTTTGGCCACCGGCGGAAAAAGTTATCCCATCACCGGGTCCGACGGTTCGGGATATGCGCTTGCCAAAGCCTGCGGCCACACCGTCACTCCCCTTCATCCCGCTCTTGTACCTTTGAAAAGCAGCAGCGCGGATTGCAAAGAGATGATGGGCCTCTCGCTGAAAAATGTTCTGCTCACTGTCCGACAGGCAGAAAAGAAAAAGCCTGTTTATGCCGGGCAGGGAGAACTGCTCTTCACCCATTTCGGTATTTCCGGGCCTCTTGTCCTCTCTGCTTCCTCTCATCTGGATCCTGCCCTTCCCTATTCTGTTTTTCTGGATTGGAAGCCGGCTCTCACCGAAGAGATGCTGGACAAACGCCTTTTGCGGGAAATTGCTGCCGCTCCGGCAAAAAGTTGCAGCAACCTTTTGCGCAGTTTACTGCCGACCTCTGCCGTTCCTGTCTTTCTTCGCCGAACCGGCTGGGAGGGAGAAAAGCGTTGCGACCAGCTACAGAAAAAAGAGCGCGCCGCTTTGATCAAAGAACTGAAGCAGTTTGATCTTTCTTATGACGGGATGCGCCCCTTGGAAGAAGGCATCGTCACCGCCGGCGGGATCAAACTTTCCGAAGTCGATCCCCGCACCATGGCCTCCAAATGTTGTGACGGACTCTTTTTTGCCGGCGAAATCCTGGATGTGGATGCCCTCACCGGCGGATTCAACCTGCAAATCGCCTTTTCCACCGCCTTTGCCGCCGCAAAGGGAATCAAGGCCTATTGCGAGCAAAAGAATTTCACATGAAACGAATATTTTTAAAACATCTTTGACTAAAAAGGAGTATGCACCATGAGCAGTTTTGAAAACCTGCGGATTGTGGACAATTTTTATCAAACCTCTCTCTTTTTTCCCATGCCCACCGTTCTGATCAGCACCCTTTGTGAAGACGGCAGCACCTCGTTGGGTCCCTATTCGCTGGTGCAGCCTTATTACGTCGCCGGCAAAGATTATTACGCCATGCTCCTTTCCTGCCGCAACTCTTCCAACACCGCTCAAAACATTCTGAAGAACGGAAAATGTGCCCTCAATTTCATCTCGGATGATCCCAAACTCTTCCACGAGGCAGTCAAACTTTCCTGGCCCGGCGACAAACCGGAAGAAAAAATGCCCAAGTGCAATTTCAAACTGGAAAAGAGCCTGTTGGAAGAAGAAAACCCAAAAGACATCCGTCCTATGGTGCTCAGCGACGCCATTCAGGTGATTGAATGCACCTGGGTGAGAGAATTGGACGGGGCAGACAAAGATCAGCCCGGCATGTTAAACGGCTACGAAGGCCCTTATCACGATTTCAACGGCATCACCAGTAAATTCGGCGCTCATTTTATTCTGAAAATCGATAAAATTCTGATGAAAAAGAAATATAAAGACGCCATCATCAACGGGGTTCGGGCAAAAGATTTCCCCAAACTGCCGGTGGACTACGGCTATCGGGACAGCAAGAATTTCTGGTTCCACAGAGCAAGGAAAATGCGTGCCGAACTGCTGCAGATGCGCCAGGCCTCTTTGGAATCGGTTCGTTATGCCGCCGACAGAGTGGATGATCAGATCAAATTCACCGATGAGGCTTTGAAAACCGTTTTGGCGGTTCCCCGGGTCTTTTTGCCCCTGGTGCTCAAAGGCTGTGTGGATTGGGCCAAAGAAAACGGCGTGACACTGATCGATGAAACCCACATGAAGATCATCAACGACAAACGGGCCAAAGAAAAGGAAAAGAAAAACAGAAAATAACCTTTTTCAAAGCAAAAAAGCCCCCGCAGCGGCCGCTGCGGGGGCTTTTTTTGCTCTCTGTTTGCCGGATAAGCAAAATCGGTGAAAAAGAGCAATCCTGCTTTTTCAAAAGCGCGTCTGTCGAGACGGTCTTTTTTGCACTTCGGACGGCAAGATTCCGAGTTTTTTGCGTGTCCGACAGAAGCAATTCCCGACGAAGCAAAAGGAAGTCCGACATTTTTTGTCTTCTTGCAATCTCCGCCCGCCTCTGTTATACTGATTGCAAACCAAAGAAAAAGGGGTGGCTTTCTTGAAAAAGAGCAAGATGCTTCCCGGCTTCTGGCCTGCGCTGGTCATTTTCAGCCTCACCGGTCAGATTGCCTGGGTGGTGGAAAACATGTATTTCAACGTGTTTATTTATAAAATGTTCCAGGCAACAGCGGCAGATATTTCGGCAATGGTGGCTGCCTCGGCCATTTCCGCCACACTGACCACCCTGTTCATCGGCGCCCTTTCGGATAAAATCGGCAAACGCAAGATTTTTATCTGCGGCGGTTATATCCTTTGGGGAATCTCTATTGCCTCTTTCGCTCTGATCCGTTTGGATCTGATCGGCAGCCTGTTCCCTATGGCCGCCTCGGCTTCCGCCGTCTGTGTTTCCCTTGTGATCATTCTGGATTGTGTGATGACCTTCTTTGGATCTTCGGCCAACGATGCCTGCTTCAATGCCTGGCTCACCGACGCCACCGAAGAAAGGGGCAGAGGCGCCGCAGAGGGAATCAACTCTATGATGCCCCTTTTGGCCATTTTGGTGGTCTTCGGCGGATTTATGGGCTTTGATCTGGATCAGATGGAAAGCTGGACCGCTATCTATCTGATCATCGGCATCGCTGTCTTTTGTATCGGGCTTTCGGGTCTCTTCTTTCTCAAGGAAACCGCCGTCCGCCGCCCCGAAAACGAACGCTATTTTGCCAATATTTTTTATGGCTTCCGCCCTTCTGTGATCAAATCCAACCCCATTTTATATATCACACTCCTTTGTTTTGCCGTTTTCGGAATCTCTATTCAGGTGTTTATGCCTTATCTGATTTTGTATTATTCCGTTTCTCTGCAAATGGAAAATTATGTTCTGATTATGGGGCCGGCCATTCTTCTTGCTGCCGCGGCCACCGCTTTTTACGGCCGTCTTTATGACAAGAAAGGGTTCCAGACCTCGATTTTCCCGGTGTTGCTTCTTCTCTTTGCCGGCTATCTCATCCTCTTTTTCTGCAAAGGGGTTGTGATGGTTTTTGTCGGTTCCCTTTTGATGATGTGCGGCGATCTGATGGGAATGGCCATCTTCGGTGCCATGCTACGGGATTATACTCCAAAAGGCAAGGCCGGGATGTTCCAAGGCCTTCGCATCTTTTCTCAGGTGTTGATCCCCGGAGTGATTGGCCCGGCAATCGGTGCTTTGGTTTTGAAAAATGCCGAAACCATCACCGGTGATGACGGCACCACCAGCTTTATCCCCAATGAAAACATCTTTTTGGCCGCCTTTTTGGTGGCCGTGGGACTGCTTTTTGTTTTGCTGATCGAATGTTATCTTTTGAAAAAGAATGAAAAGTCCAACCGATAAGGAGGGTATTTCCTTGGCAACATTCAAAACCCTGTTCACAGCCGAAGGGGAAGAAAAGAATATGAAAAGTTGGGATTTGTATCCCCGGCCGCAGCTGCGCAGAGATTCCTTTTTGCCTTTGGGCGGCAGTTGGGATTTTGCCGTCAGTCGGGTGAAATCCATCCCCGAAGAGTTCCCCTTACAAATTCAGCTGCCCTTTCCTCCTGAGTCTGCCCTTTCCGGCTTGCAGCGCATCACCCAGGAGGGGGAATACCTCTATTACAAACGCACCTTCAAACTGCCCGAAAATTTTTTGAAAGAAAAACTTCTTTTGCACATCGGCGCAGCCGATCAGATCGCACACGTTTGGGTCAACGGCAGTTTGGTAGGCAGCCACAAGGGGGGCTATCTTCCCTTCACCTTTGATATCACCCATCTGTTGCAGGAAGAAAACACCCTGATCATCGGCACCGAAGACCATCTGGATGACCATATTCTTCCCTATGGCAAACAGCGCCGTGATCGGGGCGGTATGTGGTATACACCCGTTTCGGGCATCTGGCAGACCGTTTGGCTGGAAAGCGTGCCCGAAGAATATATCTCTTCTCTTCGGATTGATGTCACCCAAGACAGTTTCTCTCTTGCGGTCAGCGGTGCGAAAGCAGGGATTGTCACCGTCAAAACAGAAACGGGCGATCTGACCTTCCCTCTGGAGGAGGGCGTTTGTCACGGCAAACTGGATCATCCCCATCTTTGGAGCCCGGAAGATCCTTATCTTTATTCCTTCACCATCCAAACTGCCGAGGATCGCATCTCCTCTTATTTTGCCCTTCGCACCCTTGAAATCAAAAAGGTGGACGGGCTGATGCGCCTCTGTCTGAACGGAAAGCCCTATTTCTTCCACGGACTTCTGGACCAGGGTTATTGGTCTGACGGGCTGTTCACACCGGCCTCTCCCGAAAATTATATTCGGGATATCAAAGAGATGAAGGCTTTGGGATTCAATATGCTGCGAAAACACATCAAAATCGAGCCCGAGATCTTTTACTATGCCTGTGACCGGTTGGGAATGGCTGTTTTCCAGGATTTTGTGAACAACGGCGACTATTCCTTCTTCCGGGATACCGCTTTGCCCACAATCGGAATCAAAAGATTAAACGACCGCCATTTGCACAAAGACCCCTTAACCAGAGCCGCCTTTTTGAAAAGCATGAAAGAAACGGTCAATCATCTTTATAACCATCCCTGCATCGTTTACTGGACCATTTTTAACGAGGGCTGGGGACAGTTTGATTCCTCTTTGGCCTATGAAAAACTCAAAGAGATGGACAACACCCGCTTTATCGATTCGGCCTCCGGCTGGTTTGGCGGCGGCAAAAGCGATGTTCAAAGCGAACACGTTTATTTCAAAAAGGTCAAACTGAAAGCGGGCAAAAAGCCGTTGGTTCTTTCGGAATTCGGCGGCTATTCCCACAAAGTGGAAGGCCATGTTTTTAACACCGAAAAGGCCTATGGCTACGGCAAATGCGAAACAAGAGAAGATTTTGTTTCGGCCGTCTGCCGCCTCTATGAAGACGAGATTCTGCCGCTGGTGAAAAAGGGGCTTTGCGCCGCTGTTTACACCCAGGTTTCGGATGTGGAAGATGAAATCAACGGTCTTCTCACCTATGACAGACGGGTACAGAAACTGCTGCCGGAAGAATTCCTTCCCATCTCGCAGGCGCTGACCTCTGCCATCCGGGAAAAATAAAAAAACGCCTCTTCTGTGCAAAACAGGAGAGGCGTTTTTCTTTGCTCGTTTTATATTTTGCCGTTTTTTATTTTGCGGCCTTTTTGTCCAGTTTGGGCAGCGTCATCATACCGTCTTTCACCCAACCGATTTTCCGGAACAAAAGATCAAAAAGATAAGTAAGAAGACCGGGCAGGATGATGTGGGATACCACCAGGATTCCAAGGAAGGCCCAAAGCCCCATTTCCATCCCCATCAATTCATAGGTCCCGTTTCCGGTTGCCATGGCTTCCAGTGCGCCGAACT
>JAFQMB010000097.1 GCA_017421095.1 Oscillospiraceae bacterium | reverse complement strand
GAGGGGGCGAGATGGCTTCTCACGCTTCCGATTTGATCTGCAAGGAAAGGCAGGTCCACTTGAAAAATGAAGAAAAAACCGACCTGCTTTTGGTTTCCTATGGCCGCATTTCCGAGGAACTTTTCCCGGCGGTAGCCCGATTGAAAGAGGAAGGAATCTCGGCGGACCTTTTGAAACTGTTGCAGATTGCTCCGTTGCCGGAAGAGACGCTTGCAATCGCCGAGCAATATCAGCAGATCTTCTTTTTTGAAGAGAGTTATGCCCTTGGCGGCGTGGCGGAAAAACTGCTCTCTGCCCTTCATAAACGGGGATGGCGGGGTCGGATGATCCACCGTGCGGTGGAAGGTTTTCCCAAACAAAGCAGCGTGAAAAGAGCCTTGGAGACCCGCTCTTTGACCGCCGAAGGAATGGCCTGCACCGTGAAAGAGGGTTTGCATCTATGAGAGCGGATCTTTTGTTGGTGGAAAAGGGCTTCTGTGAAAGTCGGGCCAAGGCCAGAAAAGCCATTGAGGCCGGATATGTTTTTTGTGATGGCAGGAAGATCACAAAGCCTGCTGCCGACCTGCCGGAAGAGGGGGTTATCACCCTGACCGGGCAGATGCCCTTTGTTTCCAGAGGGGGCGAAAAACTGCACCGGGCAATGAAAGTCTTTGACCTCTCCTTGCAGGGGCTTTGCTGTGCCGATTTCGGCGCTTCCACTGGCGGATTCACCGATTGTATGCTGCAGGCAGGGGCCGTATCCGTTTCCTGCTTTGATGTGGGACACGGGCAACTGCATCCCAGCCTTCTTTCGGATCCGAGAGTGAAAAATCACGAAGGGATTAACCTGCATCGGGCAAAAAAGGAAGAGATTGGCTGCTTTGATTTTCTCTCTGCGGATTTATCCTTTATTTCTTTGACCGAAATTTTACCCTTGATCTTCGATTGCCTGACCGAAGATGGGTTTGCCGTCTGTCTGATTAAACCCCAGTTTGAAGCAGGAACACAGGCTTTGAATAAAAACGGCATTGTGAAAAAGGCTTTGGATCGGAAAAGAGCATTGCAACGGGTTTGTGAAGCTGCCGAGATGCAAAATTTTGCCGTCTGCGGTCTGACAGAAAGCCCCTTTACCGGGCAAAGCGGCAACAGAGAATATCTGGTACTCTTAAAAAAATCCAAAGGTTCTTTTGATTGGCGAGATTGTCTTTCGGAGCTGAGTGAATAAAATCTTCAAAACACCCATCCCGAGGGAAGAGAAAGGTTGTTGGGGATATGCGCTTTGGACTTGTTGTCAATTCGGCAAAGTCTGCGGTTTATGAATGCCTGCCCCTTTTGGGCGAAATTGCATCCAAACACGGTTGCCTTTTGCTCCTGCGAGAGAAGGATAATAAGTTTGGCGCTTCGGGCCTTCGTGGTATTCAGATCTGTTCCGAAACGGCTTTTTATGAGCAAACGGAACTCTTTTTGGCGGTGGGAGGCGACGGCACCATCATCGAGGCTGCCCGTATGGGGGTCAAAAGATCCCTTCCGGTGGCAGGTATCAACCTGGGCCGGGTGGGCTTCCTTTCCTGCATCGAGAAAAAAGAAATGGATCGTTTTTCCGAACTCTGCAAAGGGGAATATCGCATCGAAAAGCGGCTGGTGTTGCAGGTCGAAGCGGATGGCAGAACTTTGGGAACGGCCATCAACGAATTTTGTTTCCAACGGGATTCCCTGGCCAAAACGCCGGAATTTTCGGTGGTGGCAGACGGTTGCAATTTGGGGGATTTTCGGGCAGACGGTCTGCTCTTTTCCACCCCGACCGGCAGCACTGCCTATTCTCTGGCAGCAGGCGGTCCCATCTTAAGCCCTGATGTTCCGGCCTTTTTGATGACACCTCTTTGCCCCATCGGCGAGAAGCGACAGAGCGTTGTTTTTTCGGCCCAGTCGGTGATCGGTCTGGTGCCGAGGGTGAGAGTGGGAAACAAACTGCATCTTCTGGCAGACGGTCATCCTATTCCTCTGCCGGAAACGGGAGGGTTCTTCACCTTAAAAGCGGCATCTGCACCCCTTTCTTTGGTCAAACTGCCGGAAGACCGCTTTTTGAACAACTGTGTGCAAAAGATCTGGAAGGAGAAAAAGCAATGAAAAGTGTCAGACATCAGCGAATTCTCGAGATCATCAACCAAACACCCATTCAAACCCAGGAAGAGTTGCTCACCCACCTGCGAAAAGAGGGTTTCGCGGTGACCCAGGCCACCGTTTCCCGGGATATCAAAGAACTCAATCTGATTAAAATCCGCAACGGCAGCGGCATCTCGGCATACAGCAAACACGAAATGGCCGCCGATCTGCCCGACGGTGAAAAATATGCCCAGATTATGCGAACCCTGGCTTTGCGGGTGGAACACGCCGGCAATCTGGTGGTGATCAAGTGCCGCAACGGGATGGCAAGTGCTGCCTGTGCCTCGCTGGATGCCCTCAACTGGGAAGAAAATGTGGTGGGCACCCTGGCCGGAGATGATACCATTTTGGTGGTCACCCGTTCGGAAAAAAATGCCCGTCTTCTTTGCGCCGATCTGCGGGCGCTGTTGGCACTTTAAGAATCGAAAGAATCTTTTGAGAAAGGAGGGG
>JAFQMB010000096.1 GCA_017421095.1 Oscillospiraceae bacterium | reverse complement strand
TGATCAATGCGGCAGAATGCGAGCCCTATTTGACCGGCGACTATCGCCAGATTATGGAAAACGCAGAGGGTGTTTTGAACGGGATCCGTCTGGTGATGGAAAAACTTTCGGCCAAAAGATGCTTTATTGCCATTGAAGAACATGCCAGGGCCTCTGCTGATCATATTCAAAAATTTATCCGCGAAGGTGAGAAGATCACCGTTTCCCTTTTGAATGACCGCTATCCCAAGGGGGCGGAAAAGATCACCATTTACGAAACCACCGGCAAGGTGGTCACCCAGGGGACACTGCCGGCGGATCACGGCGTTTTGGTTTTGAATGTGACGACGGTGGCCAACATCTGGGATTATATGACCACCGGGATGCCCTTGATCCGCAGAAGAATCACCGTGGACGGTGACGGAATCCGCGAACCCAAGAATTTGTTTGTCCGGATCGGAACCCCCATCAAGGATGTGGCTGAATTTTGCGGCGGAATGAAACTCAACTGCAAAAAAATCCTTTACGGCGGTCCCATGACGGGAATGCCTGCCGCTTCTTCTGACATGCCCACTTTGAAGAACACCGGCGCCCTTTTGTTTTTCAGCCAAAAGGCGTTGCCTGACCCCTCTCCCTGTATCGGGTGTGATCGCTGTGCAACCGTCTGTCCGGTGAATCTTTTGCCCCGAAGACTGGAACAGGCTTATGACCGCCGCAACAAAGAAGATCTGATGAAAAATCACCTTTTTTATTGCATCAACTGCGGCAGTTGCACCTTTGTTTGCCCGGCACATCGCCAGCTTGCTTTCAAGAATCAATTGGCCAAGGCCCTGGCCAAAGAATGATCTTTTGTTTTGAACAAATCCGATCCAACAGAAAGGATGAGCATGATGTCAAAGCTTTTGGCTGTTTCTTCCGGTCCTCATATTCACTCCGGAAGAACGGTGCGCTCCATTATGGGCGATGTGTTGATTGCCCTTGCTCCGGTGGTGGTCGCCTCTGTTTTGCTATTTGGCCTGCGGGCGCTGATTCTGTATGTGGTTTGTGTCGGGGTTTGTGTCGCCTGTGAATGGGTAACCCAAAAACTCTTTCATAAACCGATCTCCGTTTCCGATCTGAGTGCAGCAGTAACCGGTGTGATTCTGGCCTGTAATCTGCCGGTCAATATTCCGCTTTGGATGGCGGCCATCGGTTGTATTGTTGCCATTTTCTTTACCAAACAGCTGTTTGGCGGCATCGGCAGCAATATTGCAAACCCTGCCATTGTGGGGCGGATTGTTCTGATGATCTCGTTCCCGTCGGCAATGAGCAATTTTATCCTGCCAAATTTTGCGCCGGATGGGATGGCATCTGCAACCGTTTTGCCTCAAATCATAGGTGGAAGCGAAGAGGCTGTGATGCCCGGAATGTTGCAGATGTTTTTCGGCATCCGGACCGGGTGTGCGGGGGAAACCTGTATTTTCGCCATTCTTTTGGGATTTGCATATCTGGTGTATAAAAGGGTGATTCATCTGGAAACACCCATTGCCTTTGTGGCAACCTATCTGCTCTTCTCTCTAATGGTAGGAAATCCCTTTGCAAACGGTCGGATTTTTTATGAACTGATGGGCGGCGGTTTGCTGTTTGGCGCTGTTTTTATGGTGACCGACTATCCCACCACTCCCGGAACCAGACTCGGTCGGGTGATTTTCGGTTTTGGCTGCGGTTTGATAACCTTCCTGATTCGGTTTTACGGCTCGCTGCCTGAGGGGGTTTCTTTCGGGATCCTTTTGATGAATATGCTGACTCCGCTGATCAACAGATTGGTCCTCGACAAGCCTTTCGGCTGGGCCAAACCCGAAAAAAAGGAGGGGAAGGCATGAAAAAGAACAAAACTCCGGAAAAGAATCAGAAAAATGACCGCGGTTTTTCGGTGTTCAAAGAGGTTTTGGTGCCAACCTTCTCGCTCTGTTTGATCTTGTGTGTGACTGTGGCCCTATTGGCTTTGACCAGACATTTCACTGAAAAAAATGCCAAGCCGAAGCTTTGGCGTTACGAAGACTCGGTCTATACTCAGATTTACGATGATTTGGGCAGGATGACCGAAGTGGCATATACCGGCGAGCAGGAAAATGTTTTGGAAGTTCTTTCAGCAGGAGAGGGAAGATATCTGATTTCCGTTTCCGCAAAGGGATATGCCTCCACCCCCATTGAGGTGGTTGTGGGAATTCAGAGTTCTTATGTGGCCGATGGGATTTGTGTGGCAGTTTGCGAAGAAACCCAAGGACTTGGCGCCAACATCACCAAAGATAAATTTTTGGAAACGGTGATTGGAGAAGAAGGCCCCTTTGTGTTGGGAGAAAACCTGGATGGAATTGCGGCTGCAACCTATTCCACCAAGGCCTTCACCAAGGCGGTCAACACCGCGTTTGAGGTGTTTGAAGAGATCAAGGAAGGAGATGCCCAATGAAAAAGAAATGGCAGATCCTGACAAACGGGATCATCAAAGAAAATCCCACCCTTGTTTTGCTCCTTGGAATGTGCCCGACACTGGCCATCACCACCGGCGTGATCAGCGCCTTGGGAATGGGCCTTGCAACCACCTTTGTTTTGGTGGGCAGCAACACCGTGATTTCACTGCTTCGCAAATTCGTGCAAAAAACGGTTCGGATCCCTGCTTATATCGTGGTCATTGCAGGATTTGTGACAATGGTTGAAATGTTGATGAAGAGTTATTTGCCTTCGCTTTACGGTGCCCTTGGCATTTATCTGCCTCTGATCGTGGTCAATTGTATCATTTTGGGAAGAGCCGAATTGTTTGCTTCCCAAAACACCGTGGGAGATTCGGCATTGGATGGCCTGGGAATGGGCGCAGGTTTTACTCTGGCCCTTTGTCTGATTGCTGCGGTTCGGGAATTTTTCGGCACCGGATGCATTGCGGAAATCGCCATTACCGAAGAATGGATGCCGGGGATGACCTTCTTTATTCTGCCGGCCGGCGGCTTCTTCACCTTGGGGATGATCATTGCGATTGTCCGTTATATTACCGAAAAGAGAAACCGGGATCCGCAGAAAAACTGCAGAGAACGGGAAGAAGAATTTTGTGAAAGCTGCCCCAACCGGGCAATCTGTCAAAACGAAAAGGAGGGATGATCCTTGGCGAAGTTGCTTTCTGTTTTGCTCAGCGCCGTGTTGGTCAATAACTTTGTGCTTTCCAAATTTATGGGGATCTGTCCTTTCCTTGGGGTTTCAAAAAAGACCGATTCGGCGCTTGGAATGGGCGGTGCCGTGATCTTTGTGATGACCATGGCGGCCGCTGTGACCTTCCCGGTTTATAATTTTATTTTGGTTCCTTTGCAGTTGGATTATCTGCGCACCATTGTCTTCATTCTGATCATTGCTATGTTTGTGCAGCTGGTGGAATTGATTTTGAAGCGATTTTTGCCGGCTTTGGGAAAAAGTTTGGGTATTTATCTGCCGCTGATCACCACAAACTGCGCGGTCTTGGGTGTAACCATCCTCAACGCGGATTCTTATGCCGATTCCTTTTTGCTGAGCATTGTGAATGCCCTTGGCGGCGGGATTGGTTTTGCATTGGCGCTGATTATCTTTTCCGGTGTGCGGGAGCGGATGGAAGAAGCAGATATTCCCGACTTTTTCAAGGGGTTACCCGCAACTCTTGTGGCGGCTTCCATTTTGAGTTTGGCTTTTTCCGGTTTTTCCGGTGTGGTGGAAGGCCTTTTTCCGGGGGTTTAAGGTGAGATTTCTAAGCAAGGAGGAATCGTCTTGTTGATCGAAGAAATTTTGATCCCGGTTTTAATCCTGTTGGGCGCTGGGCTTTTGGTGGGGCTTTTGCTCACCATTTGCGCCAAAGCTTTTGCAGTAAAAACCGATCCAACGGTGGAGCGACTGAGAGAAACGCTTCCCGGCATCAACTGCGGCGCTTGCGGTTTTGCGGGCTGTGATGAATATGCCGAAAAGGCGGTAAAGGACGGAGTTCCCATTGGTTTGTGTGTACCGGGTGCCGACGCTGTTTCCGTTGCTATGAGCAGAGTGCTTGGTGTTGAATCCGTGAATGTTTTGGCAAAGAAGGCCTGCATCTCCTGCCATGTTTGCAAGACCAAAGAAACGGTGGAGTTTGAATACCGGGGCGTTTCTTCCTGTCGGGCAGCAGCCAGTTATTACGGGGGTGACCGTAGCTGCAGGTTTGGTTGCCTTGGATTTGGAGATTGTGCTTCTGCCTGTGATTACGGTGCCATCACCATGGTGGATGGTTATCCGGTGGTGAACAGAGAAAAATGCACGGGCTGCGGCAAATGTGCCAAAACCTGTCCCAGAAGATGTATCGCTGTTATCCCTGAAAATCAGCGGGTTACGGTTGCCTGTTCCAATCATGATATGGGCAAAAAGGTGATGACCGTTTGCAACAGCGGATGTATCGCCTGCGGCAAGTGTGCACGTGTCTGTCCGGCCTCTGCCATCCAGGTGCAGGACGGTTTGGCACAGGTGATTTATGAAAATTGCATTGCCTGCGGCAAATGTGTTGCAGCCTGCCCAACCAAATGCATTTTGCCCTTGGATCCAGAACTTTCCGCAAAGAAAGAAACGATAGAAGAAAAGTTCTAATCTTTTGAAATCCCAAAGAAAGAAGAGAAAAACCTTGCAAGAGAAACACATAAGCAGCCAAGCTCTAACAGAACAAAAGCCACTGTTCACCGGCAGGGCATTGGTTGCGCTGATTCTGCCATTGATGGTGGAACAACTCCTTGCTGTAACAGTAGGTATGGCTGATACTCTGATGGTCAGCGGTTGCGGTGAGGCAGCAGTTTCCGGTGTTAATCTGGTGGATTCCATCAACATTCTTTTGATCCAGCTTTTTGCGGCAATGGCAACCGGCGGTGCCGTGGTCTGTTCACAGTATATGGGAAAAGGAGAGCCGGGGAATGCCAGTCATGCGGCGAAACAGCTCCTTTATTGCACCACCTTTTTCGCTCTTCTTTTGATGACAATCGCCATCCTTTTGAATCAAAATATCCTTTCCCTTGTATTTG
>JAFQMB010000095.1 GCA_017421095.1 Oscillospiraceae bacterium | reverse complement strand
TTCCCCAGACAAAATCCTTTTTGAATCCCATAGCGGTCACCCTTTCTTTCCAAGAGATCTTGTTGTTATCAAGATACCACAGAGTGAGGATTTTTGCAATCTTTGACATGAAAAGGAAATCTAAATCATTTTTTAAAAAAAGAAAAACCACCCGTTAGTTGGTCGCTCATAGGGATATGACCAACCAACAATGAAATCAATTTGCAGAGCAAATTGATGAAATACGGCGAACGCCGTGTGAAATAGGCTTCGCCTGTGAAATATTTTCTTCGAAAATGTGAAGGAATAAAAAGATCCGCAACTCAATGTTGCGGATCTTTTTTTACAATCATATGCCCAAAGGGCATCTGTCCTATTGCGTCAGCAATATTTCATTGGGAGTTTGCAGGAATCCCTTATCGCAAACGCCTTTTTGTCGGGGGATCTTTTCTTTTGGCTCATATCCACTCATTCTTCTGCTTTGGACAGATATTCCGGGTTTTTGGCATAAAGATAGGCGTTTTTATCTTTTCCGGCGAAATGGAGCGCCCCAAGGCTGCGCAGGCACAAAACAGCGCGGTTGGCCGTTTGATGAGAAACTTTGGCCGTCTTTTCCAATTCTTTGACGCTGAAAGGATCCAAAAGGTCAGAGGGAAGCAAAGAGAGCAGATCCGAAACAGAGGCAACGGAAACACTGCCCAGCACCTCTTCCAGCCGACTGTCCAGCCGCTTTCTTTTGCCGTATGCCCGATTTGGATAGCGCACTCTGATTTCCGAAACCGAAACAAGCAGAATCTCAAACCGATGATGAGAAAAATCCACCTGTTTCCAAACCTGCCACAATTCTTCCAAAAAACGCAGGATGTGTTCCTTCCTGCCCGAAGATTCCGAAAGAAAATTTCCCCTCGGATCCTGCCAAATCAGTTTCTTTTTGATCCGTAAAGGATAAACCACCCGTGCCGGGATGCCAAGTTCGGCATAATAGGGCAGTTTTTCCCGCAGAGAGGAAAAATTTCCCGTCTGAATTTCGGTGATGCCGTTTGCATCATAAATATCCGCCACAAATCTTCCCACCTTTTGCTCCTGAAAAGAAGCATCCGGCTGATAATAATTTTTGATCGCCTGATGCAGACTCCCTTCCGAAAGGGTTCCAATGATGGGGGCGGCGGTTTTCTCCTCGGATCCGCCTGCGATTCCAAGGGGCAGTTCCTCTTCCCAAATTTCCAAATTCGGATCTGTTCCCATTCTCTGCCCCTCCTTTTTTGCTGATACAGACGAATTATATCACATTTTTTGCCGCTCGAAAAGAGCCGGACCCTTGCAAAAAACGCCCCGACCTTATTTGCAAAAGATCGGGGCAAGATTTGTTTTGTTCAGTTTAATTTTTCGGTGGTCACAGATACAGAAATTTCTGCATTTTCTTCCACCACACCTTTTTCCACCGCAAGGATCACATTCCAGCAGACCATATCACAGGTGCCGGCTTCGGGCAGCAGACGGACAAGATCCACCTGCCAGCCGCCTTCTGTCTGCGAGATGCCATCCACCCGATGGCGGTTGGATCCGCTTCCCTCTTCCACCAACAAAATCCAAAGTTCCTGTTTTTCAAAAAAGGCGGCATCGTATTTTTCGGCATCAAAGCCGGGAACATCCTCTCTCCGATCGGAAAGATAATGCTGCAGTTGGGAAAGGGTGGTCAGCCGATAAAGGATGGGATAATCACCCTCTCGCCAGCCATCCCGCAAAAAGGAAACCGCAAACTCGGGGGCATCTTTTTTTGCGGTGGAGGCTTCCGCTCCCGGCAATGTGGATCCCCCCGTTTCCGAACCTTGAAAACCGCCCACGCAGGAGGAAAAAAGCAACAGGCAAAGAAGCAGCAAAACAAAGCCCTTTGTTTTTTTCATAATAACCCTCTCCTTTTATTGCAAATATTCCCCGATCAGATTCACCAGAAGATCGTTCAGTTTTTCCACTTTATATTCCCCGATGGTGGGTTTCAGATGACTGCCGCCGATGCCGCTGTCATCGGTGAGGAAGACATATTCACCGCCGGTCATCATAGCCAGACTGCGCATCAGATATTCGCAGGAGGTGTCACCGCCGCTGCAAAGAACCGGAATGATCCGCACCCCCATCTTGGCGGCAAGAAGACTGTATTCCTGCATCCGTTTGATCACTTCCGCCTCTTCGTGGGGGGGCGCATCCAACACCAAAAGCAGAATCTTGGTGGCCTCTTCATCCCAGGTGTGATTCTTCAAGGCATCTTCCAGCGCCGCGTCCACCGCCTCGGGGGTGTCGCCGCCGTCTGCCGCCTCTTCCGATGCCAAAAT
>JAFQMB010000094.1 GCA_017421095.1 Oscillospiraceae bacterium | reverse complement strand
TTGATGACCCGGATTCCCTGGGTGTCTTCCCGCACTACTCGGACCATCCGGTCCACCGACTGCTGCACCTTCACGTAAAGGGGCACGCCTTTTTTGGAAATGGTATAGACGGTGATGAAAATGAAGGGCAAAATGGCAATCATCGCCAAGGCGAGATAAGCATCCATCAAAAGGGTAATCAAAATGCCGCCCAAAAGCAAAATGGGTGCGCGAACCCCCATCCGCTGCATCATCCCCACAAAATGATGGACATTATAGGTGTCGGTAGTGATCCGGGCTTCCAGCGAGGGGATGGTGAAATGATCGGTCTGGGCGGCACTCAGGCGCAGGGTGCGGGCAAAGAGATCGTGGCGCACCTGCAGGGAAAAATTCCGCGAAACCCGGGCGGCCATCCGGTTGGCAACGATGTTGCAAAGACAGGCGGCGCCGGCGCAAACCACCATCAAAAGTCCCCAAAGGACTACCAGTTTCACATTTTCCAATCCCACCACATTTTTCAAAATATGGCTGAGGATATAAGGCAGGGCCAATTCCACCATGGTGCCGGCAGATTTGATAAACAACCCCAGACCCATTCGTTTATAATAGGGTTTCAGATATTTCAGCAGGCTTTTCATAGGGCGTCTGTTTCCTCCCGTCTGTCGGCATAATTTTTTGCCCGATCGGTGACTCGTTGCAGCAGAGAACGAAAGAGTTCCAGTTCCTCTTCGCTGAGCCCCTCGGCCAGATAGGCGTTCCAATCCCTTGTGGCCTGCCGCACCTTTGGCAGAATCTCTTCCATCATAGATGTGGGATAAACAAGCAGGCAGCGCTTATCCTTTTCCGACGGGATCCGCTTCACATACCCCTGCTCTTCCAACACCGCCAAATGTCTGGCAACACCGCTTTTATCAATGCAGATGTGTTTTGCCAGCTCCTCCTGAGAGATGCCGGGATGATGGCAGATGGTCAACACATAGGTGCAATGATGGGGGTTGATGGGGATTTCCTTCAGCCGATCCCCTCGGTAAAGATTGGAGCAGCGTTTTAAAATGCTGATATTTCGCAAAAGACCGGGCATATCATTCTTCCTCCTGCTCTTTTGAGCCGTTTTCTGTCACAAGCTCTGTTCGTTGCGGATGCAACCGTTGCGTTTGCAACCATTATACCCTTATCCCACCCTCCTGTCAATGATTTCCGGCGCCCAAAACACAAAAAAGCCGCCCCAAAACGGGACGGCCTTGACCGGTCATATTTTCTTTTCTTTCTGTTCTTCTGCCTTTTGAATGTGTGTGCGAAGGACCAAATTCAGATATTGAGAAAAGGAGCGGTCATCCTTTTCTGCTAAAATCTTTGTTTTTTCCACCAAATCTTCATCCAGTGTGATACTCACCTTGATTTTCAACGGCTTCATTTTGCCATCCCCTCTCCGGAGAAAATATAGCATATCATCTTTCTTTTGATTGCTTTTTCCTACTAAATAGTATAAAGTAAGATATACAAAGGAGGGTGGAATATGCAAAAGGAGAAGAGGAAATGGCTTGCTGTTCATCTCGCCCTTGACGAAGCGCTCCTTGTCCTTACAAAAGGGGAAACAGCGCAGCCCGAAAAATTTTAGAACGGCTTTTGGTTTTTTCTGAAAAGAGCTGTCCGTTGGAAAAGGAAAGAACACCACTTTTATGGTTGGATGAAACAATTATAGATGCAGACGAAACCTAACAAACGCAAAAAAGCCGCCCCACCTGAACGATGGGGCGGCTTTTTTCGAAAAAATCTTATTTCTTCTTGGGTTTTTTGATCTTGTTGAGTTTGGCGTTGAGATCCAAAAGCTGCTCTTTGGTAAACTCAATGCCCATCATGCTGACCATACCGGTCAGTCGCAGAACGGTGAAGCCGCCCATCATGCTCATCATAGAATCGTTCATCTCAAAGCCGCCCATCATCTTTTCACCCTTTTTGGGCAGGAATTTGGCAAACATCGAAGCAAAGAGCAGTTTGCCCTGCATGGTGGCCATCACATCGCTCATCTTATCATTCAAAGAGAGGTGGCCCTCCACCTCGGTAATGTCAAACCAGTTGAGGATGGCGCCCTTCTCCTTCAGACGATAGGCCTCATTGAATTTTTCCACCTTGCAGATTCTGCTTTCGTCTTTGCAATCCCCGGCAACGGCAACCAGGTTTGTTTCACCCACATTGGGCACATCGAAATAGAAGAAATGGACATCGCTGGTCTGTTTGCCCAGGCTGACGCCGTTGGCAAAGAGTTCCACCTCAGGCTGGTTGGAATAAACGGTTACCTTGGTGACATCCTCCACCCGGTCAATATACCGCTTGCCGCAGAGATGCACAAAAGGCTCATCCGACAGCCAGGCTTTGTAGGCATAGAAGGCATCCTTTTTATACTTGCGGTCAAAGGTCATCAAGCCCTTGTGGTTCTGGCCATTTTCGCCGCCTTCATTGCGGCCGTCGGCACCAAAGTCAAACATATTCCAGACGTGGGTGGCCCAAAGATACTTGCGGCTGAAGAGCTGTTTGATGAGTTCTTCATGGTAATAGGCCTGGTATTCTTCGGTATAGTCGCCCTGGACGGGGTTGGAGGTGTGCCAGTTGAGGGCTTCGCAACCATATTCGCTGCAGCCGATGGGCAGGGTGGGATGCAACTTGTGGAACTTATCAAACCAGGGGCCGTTCATGGAAGTGTCTCCGCCATACCAGCCGAAATAATGGTTATAGGAAACGGTGTCGGGAATGAGCAGATAGGGGCTTTCCATGGGGGTGGGAGAAACTGCCGCCATGGTGGTCAGACGGGTTTTATCCATCTCGTGGACCAGATCGTTCAAAATCCGATGGTTTTCCAACAGGTCGGGGTCGGTGTCGCCCTTCATGGTAATCTCGTTGGAAAGGCCCCAGACCACGATGGAAGGATGGTTATAGTTCTGGACCACCAGTTCCTTCATCTGGCTGATGGTGTTTTCTCTTGCGGTGGGCATATGCTGGGAAATATAAGGAATCTCGGCCCAGATGACCATACCCTTTTTATCGCAGAGATCATAGAAATACTGATCGTGCTGATAATGGGCCAGACGGATGGTGGTGGCACCCACTTCGCAGATATATTCCATATCCTCTTCGTGATGCTCTCTGAGCAGGGCGTTACCGATGCCCCATCTGTCCTGATGGCGGGAAACACCCCGCAAAGGATATTCTTCGCCGTTCAGAATAAAGCCGTTATCCGGATCGATTTCAAAGGTGCGGCAGCCAAAACGGGTGTAAACATTGTCCAAAACCTTGCCGTCTTCGCAAAGTTCCACCGTCAGCATATAGAGATAAGGATCCTTGCGGCCGTGCCAACGATGAACATTTTTGATCTCAAGTTCCACCTTGGCATCATCGCATTCTTTAGAAGCGACCACCTGGTTGGCCATATCGTAAACAGTGTATTTCAAGGTCTGACCCATCTTGGTGTTGGTGAGATAGACCTGGACATCCACCTTGGCATCCTCTCCGCAGATGGCAGGCGTCACCTGCAAACCGGGGCCGCCGTAATAATCCAGATCGAAATGAGAGGCAGAGGTGCAGATGATGTTCACATCCCGATAAAGACCGCCATAGAAGGTGAAGTCGGCCACCTGGGGATAAACGGTTTCATTGGCCGCATTATCCACCGCAATCACAAAGAGATTATCTCTCTGCAGTTCTTCGGTGATGTTCACACGCCAGGTGGAATAACCGCCGTCGTGATGGGCCAGATGCTTGCCGTTGAGATAAACATCGGCAGAAGAGTTGGCGCCGTTGATTTCCAGATAATAACACTCTGCCTCGGGCAGGTCCAGTTTGTCCACCGCCTTGGCATAATAAGCAGTGCCTCTGAAATAATCCCCGGCACCGTCCTGTCCGTCGATGGCGTTCCAGCTGTGGGGCAGATTGACAAAGTTCCAGCGTTTGTCCACCTGGCTGGGAACTGCCGTCGCCTCTTTGCTGAAGGCCCACTTGTCGTTGAGGTTAAAAACTCTTCTCATTTCGGATTCCTCCTTAAAATGGTTGATATGTTCACGCGCCTTTGTTTGACGCGAAAATTTATTTCTCTTGTTTTGGCTCATTTTTAGCACGCAACGCTTCCAGCGCCCGAACATTGGCTTCCACTTTTTGTTTTCGCAGAGGATAGAAAAACCAAAGAATCAACGCGAGAAGCAAAAAGCCCACTGCCGGCAACAGGGTTGACAGATCGAAAAGTCCCTGCAACACCCCTTCATCCTGGGTGACACCCGCCTCGGGCAGAGCGGTTTGATATCCAATCAGGCTCAAAAGCGCCCCGGATAAACCGCTGGCCAGCGCCTGGCCCATCTTTCGGGCAAAGGAATAAAGGGCATAAACCGAACCGTCTTCCCGCACCCCGTTTCGCAGTTGGGTATCGTCAATCACATCGGTGATCAGCGACCAGTTGACCATGGAAAAAATGCCAAGGCCCAGCCAACTCAAACTTTGCAGCAAAATAAAATGCCAAACGCTTTGGGGGCGAAGGAAATAAAGCAAAAGGGAAACCAGCCCGGCAAACAAAGCGGCAACGCTGCTGATCTCTGCCTTGCCGAATTTTTTGGCCAGGGGCCGAACAAAGGCCGCCGCCAACAACATCCCCCCGGTCATCACCAGCGTGGAAACCGATTGGGCGGAAGCGTTTTGATAGTAATCGGGAAAGAGATAACTGCCCATAGACTGCATGGTCAACTGGGCCACCAGCATCATCACCGAGGCGGCAATGATCGAGATCAGCGCCCGGTTTTTCAGGGCACCGGCCAACATCGCAAAAACCGAAGGCTGTTTCAGATCCGAGGCCGGATTTTCATATCGCACCCGTTCGGTCACCAAAGCATAGCAAAGCAGATAGGAAAGAATCGCCAAAACAGAAAAGATCGCCGCGATCAGCGTGACACGGCCACCCACCATCACCTCGGCCTGGCCCCGCTTTTCAAAGGCAAACAGCGGAATCACCACCCCGATCACCGTTCCGGCCAGGGTTGCCCCCACCGAACGGTAGGTGGAAAGGGATTGCCGTTCCATCGGGTCAGGCGAGATGCAGGAAGCCATGGAACCATAGGGGATATTGATGGACGTGTAAAAAACAGAGCCCCAAAGAATATAGGTGAAAAAGAGCCAGAAAATCCGGAACCCAAGAGAAAGGGTGGCCAATCTGCTCTGATAAATCAAAAAGGAAGCAACCGAAACCGGCAAACACATTCGCAAAAGCCAGGGTTTGAACTTCCCTGCCTTTGTTTCTTTTCCCCGATCGCAAATGCGGCCCATGGCCACATCGGTAAAGGCATCCACAAAGCGGGCGACCATCATCACAATCCCCACAATATGGGCCGGGACGCCCATCACATCGGTGTAAAATTTTAATAAAACGGTTGTAGAAAGGACAAAGGTGAAATCGTTTCCGAGATCGCCGAAAAGATAGCCGATCTTGTCTGAAAAGCCAAATTTTTTTGCTGCAATTTTTTCCTGTTTCATCCGGAACCCCTTTTTTCTCCGGATGCGATAAAACCGCATCCTTATTTTACCGCTATCCCCATAATTGTGTTAGGAGAATTTTTATCTGTTTTTGTCCAATCTTCATCTCAACTCCTGCGGCAGTGTTGAAATAACGAACAATATATACTATAATTTAGAAAGAAACCCAAAGCTTTTATTTATCCTCGCCAAAATTTAGGAGAGAAAGGAGGATCGGGATGTTCTACGCCGCAGAGCTGCAATTTCTGCAGCAGGTCTTTCAACGGTGTCATCTGCAAACCCTGATCCTTGATCCCGAAAAACCGCTGAGCGATCGTGTTGATTTGGGATTTCGAAATCTGCTGGGAAAAACAGAAGATGACCCTCGAAACTTTTTGGAAGCCGTTGCTGTCCCGGTTGAAAAAAATACCATTTATAAGCTGATCACGCCTTCGGATTTATGCTATCTTTTTTTCTATTTGCCGGCCACAAAAGAAAAGCAACTGTTTTTGATCGGTCCGTTTCTGGAAAAGCCTCTCTCCCGCCAAAACATTTTGGAAAAGGCGGAAAAACTTTCCATCCAGCCCAAACATTTTTCTCTGCTGGAACATTATTACAACGCCATCCCGGTGATTCCCCACGAAAGCCACCTGTTTGTCATGCTCGATTCCTTCGCCTGTCACATCTTCGGCGGGGATGAGAATTACACCATGGTGGATCTGCAGCGGGAATTCACCTCTCCCTTCCTGCCGCTGCCCGGCAGAAGCGCCATCACCGATCCGGAAAAGCTGGCCTGGAATATGCAGATGATGGAAACCCGCTATGCCCAGGAAAACGAACTGATGGATGCGGTGTCTGCCGGCCATATGCATAAGGCAGAAACCCTTCTTCACGCCCTCTCTCCCGATTCCTTTGAAAACCGCCTTTCGGATCAGCTGCGGAATGTCAAAAACTATCTGATCATTATGAACACCCTGTTGCGCAAGGCAGCAGAACGGGGCGGTGTCCATCCGGTATATCTGGACAGCAATTCCTCTGCCTTTGCCAGACAGATCGAGCAGCTTCCCGGGGTGGAGCAGGTCGGCTCTTTGATGGAAGAAATGTTCCGTTCTTATTGCCGGTTGGTGAAAATGCATTCCATGCGCCAATATTCTCCGCCCATTCAGCGGGTGATCACCTATATCGACTCGGATCTCACCGCCAATTTGAGTTTGAGCACCCTGGCTGCCATGCAAAATGTCAGCGCCGGCTATCTTTCTTCCCTTTTCAAACAGGAAACGGGAGAAACTCTCACCGAGCATGTGAATCGCAAACGGGTTAAGTTTGCCATGCGGCTTTTGGGCACCACAAGACTGCAGGTTCAGACCATCGCACAACATTGCGGCATTCTGGACGTTCACTATTTTTCCAAGGTATTCAAAAAATATGCCGGTATGACCCCAAAAGAATATCGAAATTCTTTGCAAAAAAACTGACTTCTTCGGGGAAAATAAACAAACCCCAAAAAAGAAAGGAGTTTGAAGCAGGTGACAGCATTTATGACCCGGGATTTTCTTCTCTCCGGTGAAATTGCAAAAAAACTCTATCATGAGCACGCCGCAAAAATGCCCATTGTGGACTATCATTGCCATGTGAGCCCCAAAGAGATTTATGAAGATCTTCATTTTGAAAACATCACACAGGTTTGGCTTTCGGGAGATCATTATAAATGGCGCATCATGCGTTCCGATGGGATCGACGAGCATTTCATCACCGGCAATGCAACAGACAAAGAAAAATTTTTGCATTTTGCCTCTGCTCTGCCCAAAGCCATCGGCAACCCCATGTATCATTGGTGTCATTTGGAACTGAAAAACTATTTCGGCTATGAGGGTGTTTTGGGCCCTGACACCGCCGAAGAGGTTTGGAATCTGACGGCAGAAAAACTGGCTGCTCCGGATATGGGGGTCAGAGGGCTGATCAAAAAAAGCAACGTTTCTTTTATCGGCACCACCGATGATCCCGTCGATTCTTTGGAATGGCATCAAAAACTGGCAAAAGACGATACCATGGAAACGGTGGTCGCCCCCTCTTTCAGACCGGACAAAGCGCTTAATATTGATAAGGCCGGTTGGAAAGACTATTTGGAAACCCTCAGCAGGGTTTCGGGTATCAAAATCGGTTCCCTTGCCGAACTGAAAGAAGCCCTGGCGATGCGGATGGTTTATTTTGATGCCAACGGATGCAAGGCAAGTGACCACGGATTGGACCATATGATTTGGAATCCGCTGCCCGAAGATCAGGTGGATGCCATTTTGAAAAAAGGGTTGGCCGGCGAAGAAGTCTCTGCTGCCGAAGCCGCCGCTTTGAAAACCTCGCTTCTTCTTTTCTGTGCCAAACAATATGCCTCATTGGGCTGGGTGATGCAGATCCATTATAACTGTCTGCGCAATCCCAATTCCTGGATGTTTGAAACCCTTGGACCGGACACCGGCTTTGACTGCATCGGGCCGGAAAACGGCAGCGCCGCCCTGGCTGCCTTTTTGGATCGGCTGGACAGTGAAAATCAGCTGCCCCGCACCATCCTTTATAGTCTGGATGCCGGAGATAACGCCTTTTTGGACACCCTGATCGGCTCTTTCCAGGGGGCGGGCGTTCACGGAAAACTCCAACACGGCAGCGCCTGGTGGTTCAACGACAACAAACAGGGAATGATCGATCAGTTGACCAGTTTGGCCAATTTGAGCCTGCTTGGAAACTTTGTGGGAATGCTCACCGATTCCAGAAGTTTTCTTTCCTACACCCGTCACGAATATTTCCGCCGGATTCTTTGCCAACTGATCGGCAGTTGGGTGGAAAACGGGGAATATCCCCCCGATATGGCCGTTTTGGGCCGTTTGGTGGAAAACATCAGTTATCACAATGCTGTTCAATATTTCGGCATTTCAAAGGAGGCATAATCTGTGGGAATGAAAATGTGTTTCAGATGGTATGGGGAAGGCAACGACAACATCCGCCTTTCCGATATCAAACAGATCCCCGGAGTGGAAGGAATTGTTTGGGCACTGCATCACAAAATGCCCGGTGAAATTTGGGAAGAGGAAGAGATCGCAGAGGTCAAGCGTCAGCTGGACGCATACGGTTTCAATATGGATGTGGTGGAATCGGTGAATGTCCACGACGATATCAAAATCGGTCTGCCCTCCAGAGATCATTGGATCGAAAACTATAAAACCTGTATCCGCAACCTCTCAAAATTCGGAGTCAAGGTGATCTGTTATAACTTTATGCCCATTTTCGACTGGACCAGAAGCAATCTGTTCCATCCGGTGGGAGACGGTTCCACCGCCCTGTTTTATGAAAAGAATATGATCCAGGATGATTATAACGCCATGGCGAACTATATCCTGGAATTCACCGAGAAATATAATATGTCCTTCCCCGGATGGGAACCCGAACGGATGGCAAAGTTGGATGAGCTCTTCAGGGCTTATGAAGGGGTGGATCACGAGAAACTCTGGGCCAACCTCAAATATTTCCTGGAAGCCATTATGCCCACCTGTCGGGAATGCGACATCAAAATGGCCATTCATATGGATGATCCGCCGTGGGATATCTTCGGTTTACCCCGTCTGCTTGTGGACGAAAAGAGCATCGAACGCTTCCTTTCTATGGTGGATGACGAATATAACTGTCTGACCCTTTGCTCGGGCAGTTTGAATGCCAACCCCGAAAATAATGTGGCAGAGATTGTGCGCAAGCATTGTGATCGTATCGCCTTTGCCCACATCCGCAACGTGAAGCATTTTGAAAACGGCGATTTTTCCGAAGCCAGCCACCGGGATTGCGACGGCGACACCGGCATTTTGGATATTCTCAAGGCCTATCATGACTGCGGCTTTGAAGGATATATCCGCCCCGACCACGGCAGACACCTTTGGAACGAGGGTCCCGGCAGCGTCAGACCCGGTTACGGTTTATATGACCGGGCGCTGGGCATTATGTATATGCTGGGCGTTTGGGATATGCTGGAAAAACTGAAAAACAATCAATAAAATCAACAGGAAGCAAGGAGGAAAAGACGATGATGGAAAATGTTCTCAACACCGATCTGACCGGTAAGGTCGCGGTGGTCACCGGTGCCGGTGGCGTCCTTTGCAGCCATTTTGCAAAGGTGTTGGCAAGAGCCGGTGCAAAGGTGGCCCTTTTGGACCTGAACGAAGAGGCGGCCGGCAATTATGCTGCCGAAATCGTGGCAGAGGGCGGCGTTGCCAAGGCCTATGGTTGCAACGTGTTGGATAAAGATATTTGCTATTCTGTGGCCGATCAGGTGGCCTCTGATCTGGGCCCCTGCGATATTTTGATCAACGGTGCCGGCGGCAACAACCCCAAGGCCACCACAGACAAAGAGTATTTTGAACTGGGTGACATCGATGCAGACACCAAGAGTTTCTTTGATCTGGATGCCTCGGGTGTGGGCTTTGTTTTCAACCTGAACTTCCTTGGCACGCTGATTCCCACCCAGGCTTTTGCCCGTCAGATGGTGGGCAGAGCAGGTTGTTCTATTTTGAACATCTCGTCTATGAACGCTTATACTCCCCTGACCAAGATCCCCGCCTATTCCGGTGCCAAAGCCGCCATCTCCAACTTTACCCAATGGCTGGCGGTTCATTTCTCGAAGGTGGGCATCCGGGTGAACGCCATTGCTCCCGGCTTCTTCTCGACCAAACAAAATGCCAAACTCCTCTTCAACGATGATGGCACCCCCACCGCCCGGACGGGCAAGATTCTGGCCGCAACGCCCATGGGCCGTTTCGGCGAAACCGAAGAACTGGAAGGCGGTCTGCTCTTCCTTTTGAACGACAAAGCCGCAGGGTTCATCACCGGTGTGGTTCTTCCCATTGACGGTGGCTTCTCTGCCTATTCGGGGGTGTAAAAAAATGGAAAAATATATTCCTGTTGTGGTCATCAAAGAACTTTCCGAAACCGATCGGATTATGAATGCCCTGAAAAATGTCGGCATTCATTGTGCGGAAATCACCTTCCGCACCGCCTGTGCGGCCGAGGCCATTGCTTTGGCGGCGAAAAATCACCCGGATATGAGCATTGGGGCGGGCACGGTCATCAACGCCGATCAATGCCGCCAGGCTTTGGAAGCCGGCGCAGAATTTATTGTTTCCCCCGGTCTTTCTGTTGGGGTGGCAAAGGTTTGCCAAGAGGCCAACATCCCCTATTATCCCGGCTGTGTGACCCCTACCGAAATCATGCAGGCTTTGGAGCTGGGCATTACCACCGTCAAATTCTTCCCTGCCAATATCTATGGCGGTCTGAAAGCCTTGAAAGCTCTTTCTGCCCCCTTCCCGCAGATCAAATTCATCCCCACCGGCGGAGTGGATCGCGGCAACATTGATGAATTCCTCGCCTTTGAAAAGGTTGCAGCCATCGGCGGCAGTTTCTTTGTGAAAGAAGCGTTGGAAAAATGGGAGGAAAAATGAAAATGAAACGAGTCGTTACCTTTGGTGAATTGATGCTCCGTTTGGCCCCCAACGGCTATTACCGTTTCTTCCAGAACGATCAGATGCAGGCCACCTTCGGCGGCGGTGAAGCCAATGTTGCGGTTTCTTTGGCCAACTATGGAATGGACAGCGTTTATGTGACCAAACTGCCCCGCCATGCCATCGGCCAGGCCGCGGTGGACTCTCTCCGTCACTTCGGGGTGGACACCTCTAAAGTGGTGCGGGGCGGCGATCGCGTCGGCATCTATTATTTGGAAAAGGGCGCTTCTCAACGGGGCAGCGTTTGCATCTATGACCGGGCCCACTCTTCCATCAGCGAAGCCACTGCGGAAGATTTTGACTGGGATGCGATCTTTGCTGGCGCCGACTGGTTCCATTTTACCGGCATCACCCCTGCTTTGGGCCCCAATGTGGTGGAAATCTGCCGTCAGGCCTGTATTGCCGCCAAAAAACAAGGCATCAAAATCTCCTGTGATCTGAACTATCGGGGCAAACTTTGGACCAGAGAAGAAGCCAGAGCAGCCATGAGCGACCTTTGTCAGTATGTGGATGTTTGCATCTCTAACGAAGAAGATGCAAAGGATGTTTTCGGGATCGAAGCAGAGGGCACGGATGTTTACGGTGGCAAACTGAATCACGAAGGATATAAATCGGTTGCCAAACAGTTGGCCGACAAATTCGGTTTCGAAAAGGTTGCCATCACCCTGCGCACCTCTATCTCTGCCAGCGACAATGATTGGGCCGGGATGCTTTATGACGGGGAAAACTATTGCTTCTCGAAAAACTATCACCTGCACATTGTGGACCGTGTGGGCGGCGGCGACAGTTTCGGCGGCGGTTTGATCTATGCCCTTTTGAATGGCAAGGATACCCAGGCTGCCATTGAATTTGCTGTGGCAGCTTCGGCACTCAAACACTCCATTGAAGGAGATTATAACCGCGTTTCTGTTTCGGAAGTGGAAAAACTCGCCGGCGGCGACGGTTCCGGCCGTGTTCAGCGGTAAAGAAAATCAATTTCCTTTAAAAAACTCTTTGTTTCATAAGAAATCCAAACAAACATCAAACAGATTTTTGGATAAAAACAGCACCGCAGAACCAAAAGGCAAGTCTGTGGTGCTGTTATTTTTTTGAAGCAATATGATTTGCAAAAGAAAACCACCCGGCCCATTTCAGGTCGGGTGGTTACTTGTTATCCTTTGACGAACAGCCAAGCTGCCAAAACAAACAGCAACAGCAATACCAAAATCACCGGAAGGATCACCAAAAACGCAGAGATGATCATAGCAGGCAGGTCTTTCTTTTCCAGACCGCCGTTTTCTTCAATCTCGTTTCGCAGTGCTTGTTCCTTTTCAGGATCCGGTTTTACCAGCGGTTTTTTAAACAGCATAAGGCTCACTCTGCTTTCGTTTCTTCCGCCACAAAATTTCTGTTCCAATCAAACAGATATTTCCCTTCTTCATCGATCTTTCTATCCAGGAAATGACAGGCCACGAAGTGATCCTTTTCCACCTCAACATACGGGGGCGGAACTCTTCTGCACTTCTCGCAGGCCATATAGCAGCGGGTGTGGAATTTACAACCTTCCGGCGGCTTGATGGGGCTGGGGATGTTACCCTCCAGCAGAATGCGTTCCTTTTTCAGTGCCTCGGCATCGGTAGTGGGAATGGAAGAGAGGAGGGCCACCGTATAGGGGTGACGGGGATCGGCAAAGATGGTCTCTGCAGAACCCATTTCCACAATGTTTCCTAAATACATCACGCCGATGCGGTCAGAAATATAACGCACCACAGAAAGGTCATGAGAGATGAAGAGATAGGTCAGATTTTCCTTCTCTTTCAGTTCTTCCAACAGGTTGATGATCTGAGACTGAATGGAAACGTCCAAAGCGGAAACACATTCGTCACAGACAATGAACTTGGGCTTTACCGCCAAAGCTCTGGCAATGCAGATACGCTGGCGCTGACCGCCGGAGAACTGATGAGGATAGCGGTGCAGCATATAGTCCTGCAGACCGCACTGTTCCATCACGTCCAGAATATATTCTTTCATCTGAGGGTCGCCATGTTTGAAGAGCTTATGGGTCTCCAAGCCTTCGCCGATGATCTGACCCACTGTCATTCTGGGGTTCAAAGAAGAATAAGGATCCTGGAAGATAATCTGAATATCTTTTCTCAGAAGACGCATCTCGGAATATTTCAGACGGCTCAGGTCAATGCCATCATCCAGCATCGCTTCATACTCCGCAAACTTTTCATCGCCGGCATAACGGGCCTTTTCATCCTCAACCGCACGGCTATCCACCGCCAGTTGGGCTTCCAAAGCCAGACGCTGTTCCTCCAAAGGAGCCTTTTTGTCAGACGCCTTTGCAATGGCCTTTTCTGCCTTCTTGATCAGCTTTTCCGGATTCTTGATGGTTTCATCCGTCCGAATCTCTTTGATCACCGCTTCATGGAAGGCAACCTCACCGTCCAAATCACGGATTTCTTCTCTGCATTTGGCAAGTTTCACTGCAGTTTCAAACTTTTTGAGCAACAGCTGTGCACCGGGCTTGGGATCCGAAACGCTGGCAAAACCACCCAGGATTTTGACCACGTTTTGGAATGCGGTGGCTGCCTCAGCAACTGCCAAATTCTTGTTCTGATGCATAAAGAAGGTGGCATTATCGCCGGCCTCTTCACACTCTTTGGTCAGTGCGGCGGCCTTTTCCTGCATTTTCTGATATTTGGCGATCATTTTGGTCGCATTTTTCAAGGTGTTTGCCACATAAGAAGGGGCAAATTCACCCAAGGTGCGGCCATAATACAGAGTGCTGCCGGCAGTCTGATTATAAAGCTGCAGAATGGTTCTGCCCAAAGTGGACTTACCGCAGCCCGATTCACCCACCAAGCCGAAGGTTTCACCGTTTTGAATATCAATGGTGATTTCTTCGTTGGCACGAACATACATCTGTTCCCGCTGAAAAATACTGGACTTGGCGATGGGAAAATACTTTTTAAGATTCGTGATTGACAACAGCGTGTTTGTGTTCTTCACTGTTCCGCACCTCCTTTTCAGGATAGAAGCAACGAATCTTCTGACCGGGGCTCACTTCCACCAGAGAAGGTTCTTCCTCCAAACACTTTTGGGTTGCATATTTGCATCTGGGAGCAAACTTGCATCCCTTGGGCAGCGCCAGAGGATGGGGCACAACACCGGGGATGGGCTCCAACCGATCGGTGATGTTATCAATCCGGGGGATGGAATACATCAACCCTTCGGTGTAAGGATGGCTCACCGGGCAGTCGGTAAAGATGGTTTTGGCAGAAGTCTGCTCCACCACCTGACCGCAATACATCACCACCACATCATCGGCCATCTCGTTGATGACGCCCAAATCGTGGGTAATGAAGATGATGGCGGTGCCGTTTTCTCTTTGCAGATCGTTCATCAGTCGCAGAATCTGGGCCTGAATGGTCACGTCCAAAGCGGTGGTGGGTTCGTCTGCAATCAAGATTTTGGGCTTACAGGCCAGTGCCATCGCGATCATCACGCGCTGACGCATACCACCGGAAAGTTGATGGGGATACTGGCGCAGAACCGCTTCCGGGTTGGGAATCTGAACCGCACGCAGCATTTCCAGGGCCTTTTGGGCCGCCTCTTTTTTGTTCATTCCCTGGTGAATCATAAAGGGCTCGCTCAACTGCCGCTTTACAGTAAACACCGGGTTCAAGCTGGTCATCGGCTCCTGGAAGATCACAGAGATCTTGTTGCCACGGATCTCATACATTTCCTGCTGAGAAAGTTTGGTCAGGTCACGGTCTTCAAACAGGACCTCACCTTCGGCGATATAGCCGTTTCCATCCAGCAGTTGCAGGATACTCATGGCAGAAACCGATTTTCCGGAGCCCGACTCGCCCACGATACCGATGGTCTTGCCGGGTTCCAGCGCATAAGAAACATCATTGACAGCCTTAACAATACCTTTTCTGGTTTTGAAGTAGGTATGAAGGTTTTTGATTTCCAATAATGCCATTGATTATTTGCTCCTTCCTACCTTTACTTTTCCTGGCTGCTCTTGGGGTCAAGAACGTCGCGCAGGGTGTCACCGATGATATTGATGCTGATGGTTGCAATCGCAAGGAAAATGGCCGGGAACAGCCACTGCCACCAATAATTCTGAATCACGATGGAGTTGTTGGCACCATCGAGCATATTACCCCAGGTGGGCTGGGGCTGGGTCACGCCGAAGCCCAAATAAGACAGAGAAGACTCGGTCAACAGGCAGGTGGCGAAATCCAGAGTCATACTGACCAAAATAACACTGATCACGTTGGGCAGGATGTGTTTGAACGCGATGCGGTTTTCCTTCACACCCATGCTCTGGGCGGCGATGACGAATTCCTTTTCCCGTTCTGCCAAAACCTGACCGCGGATCATACGGGCCAAACCGGTCCAGCTCAAAAGGCCCAAAATGATCATAATCATAAAGATTCTCATATTTTCGCTGATGGGCTTGGTCTGCAACACATAAGAAAGCAGCATAGCAAAGGGCAGGAAGGGGATAGCCGAGAAGATCTCGGTCACACGCATAAGCAGCATATCCACCCAACCGCCGAAATAACCGGAAAGACAGCCAACGATAATGGCGATCAAAGAAGAAACGATAACCGCAACAGCGCCGACGGTCATGGTCATCTTACCGCCGTGGACAATACGGGTGAAGGTGTCACGGCCGCGGTTGTCCGTTCCGAAGATATAACCCTTCATACCGATCTTCTTGGTCAACTGATTATCTTCACCGATCAAATAACTCTGTTTGGGACCGGCAAAAATATTGGCAGCCTCTTCGCCGTTCAAATTAGACTGCCCGGCATCGTTATGGCCCCAAGCGTAAGCCTTGTTGGCATCGGTGCGGCAGATGAAGTGACGGGTACCGCCTTCCACCTGCACAATCTTTTCCCCGGAAGGAATCGCAGGCAGTTCGGTTTCACCGTATTCCGCAGCGCCAAAAACCACCAGGTCGCCGTCCGAAAGGAGCAGGGCATAGCAGTTGTTGGTTGCTGCGATATCCACAACCGTTTTCCCTTCCAAATAGGGCTTCAGGTTGCTGATATTTCCGTTCTTGGAAGAAACGGCAGACATCATGGCAAAAGAAAGGGCGCTGCCGCCGGACACAGTGCCGTCTTCAAACAGCACAATGGCATAATAGTTGGACAAAGCCACCTTCTGCACATTCTTGTTATAATTATCCGCCATTTCGTTCAGGTTCAGACAGGCTTTGGTGTTACCCCACATATAGAGTTCTCCATCCAAAACCAAAGCGGTGGTCTGATAACCGCAGATCAGCTGATCCACCTTGGAAGCATCAATGGTTCCGTTAAGAAGCAGATCGGGAATCTGACGGTGGGGATCGCCCTCTTTGACAACACCGTATTGACCGCAGGAGTTGTTACCCCAGGCAACAACCTTGCCGTCGGTGGTGATCACAATGATATGATCGGAACCGGCGGCGGCAGCCTCAACCTTGCCGGGTTGTACTTCATCCGGGATCTTACCGTAATCCACTTTGGTCAATGCATTTTCGGTGTAACCCCAGAGATAAAAATTGTTATCACCGCTCACGCCCACAGTAAAGTTGGAAAAACCGTGGATCGAACGGACGTTGGCAGCCAACTCATCGGGCACCTTCAACATAGAATAGTTGGGTGCAATATTGGCCTGCAACGGGTCGGTATAATTCAGGTCCATCGGGATGAAATAAGGCCCAATGAAGACAAACAGGAACATACAAACCAACACAACCAATGCGCCGGTGGCCAGTTTTCTGCGGAAAAATGCCTTCACCGCCAGCTTCGAGGGGCTTTCCAGCTTCTCGACAGCCAACTTTTCATCCATGGTCAGTTCTTTGCTTCCGCCGAAGAACATCCGCTTGGCCCAGCGGCCGAGGGTTTTCATCAGACGGACAAACCAGTTGCCGGAAGCAGACTGATTGGTGTTTTGATTCTTGGCCATTCGATTCTGCCTCCTTTTATTATTTGTTCACACGGACACGGGGGTCAACAAAGCCATAGGCCAGGTCAATAATCAGGTTGCCCATCAAGGCGATGATGATATAGAACATCTGCAAAGCCAGCACCACTTCGTTATCGTGCATCTGGAGAGCAGTGTAATAAACGCGGCCGATACCGTTCAAAGCAAAGATGTTTTCAATCATCAGCGATCCGCCGAAGATGCCCAGGAACCAGCCGATGACCAACGTGACAATGGGAATCAAAGCATTGCGCCAGGCATGAGAATAGACAACCACCTTTTCCCGCAGGCCCTTTGCTCTTGCGGTGCGGATGCAGTCCATAGAAAGTGCTTCAATCATGGAAGCACGGACATAACGGGTCATACCGCCCAAGGAGCAGAAGGTCATAACAATCAAAGGCAGCGCCAGGTGATATGCACGGTCCCAAAGCCGATCCCAGGCAGACCAGGTCAGACTGCCGGCGGTGCTCATACCCGAAACCGGGAACCAACCCAACACAATGGCGAAGAGCCAGATAAACACAATGGCAATGATGAAGGTGGGCAGCGAATAACCGACGATGGTTCCCACCTGCACCGCAACGTCGCGTTTACTTCCTCGTTTGACCGCACAGAATATACCCAGAGGTATTGTGATCCCCAAGGCTAATATGGTTGAGAAAATATTGATGATGATGGTGTTCTTCATGGGTTCGCCCAGCATTTCAATTACCGGCTTACCATATTGTGTCGAATCGCCCAAATTGCCCTGCAACAGGCCGTTAAAGGTTCCATCATCATACGGGTAAACTCCGAGCCAACGGAGATATCTTTCAAATTTACTTCCGTTCGTTCCATATCTCTTCTGCCAAAACTCATATCGCTCTTCATAATTCAGACGCTTGTTCGCCTGCACTTCCGCGCGGGCTGTTTCAGCAGCTTTATCAACGGGCAGCATATTGTATATCATAAAGATCAGGAACGAGAGGATCAAGAAAACCACAAGGATATACATGATTCTTTTCACTATATACTTGCCCATCGGATTCCTCCACTTTTCTGCCGCAAAACATTTTAACACATTAATACAAAAAAACGCGGCATTTAATAGTCATAATCGGAACGGCATTGCAAAGAATGCCGTTCCGATCGTTGACGTCAGATTGTTTCAGCCAAATGGCTGAATTTCATTCCCCTCTGTAAAGAGGCATCAGAAATCAGAATGCTTATTTAGCGTCCTGATAGTTTTCCCAGAAGTCGGCCTCGTCCATGATATAGTACTGAGAATAGATGTCATACATATCAGGATTGATGGTCCAACCGAAGGAATAGTCATAAACAGCGGCATTGAAGCCGGTGGCAAAGTTGATGGCACACAGTTTGGCAACGCCGTCCCAACCATAGTCTTCCATCTGCAGATATTCGCCATACAGACCAGAGGTGAAGTCACAGCTGGTGTAGGTGATATACATACCGATCTTGGTGGTGGCATTGGGGTTCTCCTGCCAAGCGGTGATCAGAAGGTCGGTCACGTCGTTGGGCTGAGTACCATACCAGTTAACTGCCAGAGGCATATAATATTCGCCTTCGATCTTGACGGTCTTGTACTTGCCGTCAGTAGAGGCATAATGGAGGTTATCCTTGGAGAGTTCGTAACCGGAGAGCTTCTTGTAACGGACAGCGTCCTTACCCTCGTCGAACTTGTTACCGTTCTCGTCATAAACCCAGCCGGCAGCTTCCAGAACTTCGACAGCGCTGTCGGAGCTGTAGGTATACTGGTTCAGGATGATTTCATCCTTCACAGCCTGGAACTGCGGGAAGCCTTCGTAGTAAGGACCGTGCACCACGGAACCGTGGCCGCCGGTGAAGGTCTGAGCAAATTCAGGACGGTTGATGGTGTACATGATGGCCTGACGGACTTCCAGCATGCTGACAGGACCCAGGTCGCCACGGAAACCGATCTTACCATAACCGGCACGGTCATAGTGAGTTTCGGCATACTTGGCGGGATCAGCCTTCACAACAGCCAGAGCAGCTTCGGTGTCGGTACCGCCGGTGATACCAGCCAGCACGTCGACCTGACCGGTCTTGAACTGGTCCATCTGAGTCTCGGAAACGATCTTGACATAGGTGATGGTCTCAATGGTGCCCTTGCCACGGGTGTCGTCGCCGGGATATTTGGGGTTCAGGGTCAGAGTAGCGGTCAGAGTGGATTCGTCATAGTTGGTGACCATGTAGGGGCCGGACCAAGGCAGATTGGAGTTCCACTTCATGTTGTTCTTGATGACTTCGGCGTTCTTATAGGTGTCAACGCCGTCCTTCTTCTCGCTGGCATAGAAAGCAGCGTCCAGACCGCAAGCGCCGTCAGCATTGGTGACGATAGCGCCGGTGCCCAGATACAGAGCCAGAGGAGCGGGAGAGAAGGAAGCATTACCCATTGCATAATAATAGGTAGCATAGTCAGCGGTAAGGGTCACAGCAAAGGTGTAATCGTCGATCAGCTTGACGCCTTCGAAGTAGACGGTGTCGCCTTCGCCGGTGTAAGCAGAGAAGGCATCAAAGCCAACCAAAGTCATACCGCTCTGGCCGGAACCGCCGGCAGCCACACCGACAGGAGTGCTGTTGCCCAACACGCCGGCGATGTAGTTCTTAGCAGTAATGGCAGAACCATCAGAGAAGACCATGTCGTTCTTGATCTTGATGGTGTAGGTCAGGGTGCCGTCATCGTTCAGAACGGAGGTGGGAACTTCGGCCAGAGCCTTCATGTTCCAAACATAAGCACCGTTCTTGTCAATCTGCACGGTGGAATAACCGGTGGTCAGGTTTTCGATGTCCAGGTCAGAAGAACCGGGAGAGGACTTACCCCAAGAAGAGTTGCGGAAAGCGCCGCTCAGGTCGGTGGTGCTGCCCAGGATCACAGAGTTCTTTTCGCCTTCCTTCACGTTGGCCTCGACGATAGCATCAGCGGGGCCCCAGAAGGGAGTGGTTTTGAAGTTCTCGATCTTAGCATTGTAAAGATCGTAATAGGTGTTGGAATAGAGCGGAACTTCAGCAACCAAATAGTTCCAACGCTGCATATACAGCTTGAACCACTGGTTGTAGTCAGCCTCGGTCTTTGCATTGTAGACCATGGCCATAGACAGGAAGTCCATACCCAGCTCATAAGTCTTGCCATCCACTTCAACGGTGGCCAGACCGGTGGTCTTGTCTTCCTTCACCATATCAACGGTGACTTTGCTACCGATCTTCTCATAAACAGAAGTATAATCGGTATGTTCGACTGCATCGGCATCGTCAATTTCCTGATATTCGGCAGGCTTCTGGCAGCTGGCGAAAACGCCCAGCAGCATGACGAGAACCAAAGCAAGCGACAAAAGCTTGAACTTTTTCATTTCGGATTCCTCCATTAATAATATTATATTCACAGGGTACCGCTGAGCCCTGTTGAATACTCCCTAAATGACGGATCTCTTGCACCCGGATTGAAATATGCAAGATTGCCGCACAGAAGTTGCTTTTCTCTTGCTTTT
>JAFQMB010000093.1 GCA_017421095.1 Oscillospiraceae bacterium | reverse complement strand
GTCTATTTCTTCGGTGCCATGGCGATGGTGATGTATAACACCTGCCGCAGCATTATGAATGCCCTGGGTGACAGTCGCCGTCCCCTTTATTATCTGATTGTTTCATCGCTGATCAATGTTTTGTTGGATCTTCTGTTTGTGGGGGTTTTTCGCTTTGGGGTTTGGTCTGCGGCGTTGGCAACCGTGATCAGCCAAGGGGTCAGTGTATTGCTGTGTATGATCTATCTCTGTAAAAAGGGCCAGATTTTCAGTGTGGAACTCAAAAAGATCCGCTTCCATTTGGATATGCTTGGTGAGATTGTGCGGCTGGGTCTGCCTTCCGGTGTGCAAAATTCGATGATCGCACTGGCCAATGTGATCGTTCAAACACAGATCAATTCTTTCGGCAAGGTGGCAACCGCAGCCTATGGCACCCATTCCCGGATTGAGGGCTTTGCCTTCCTGCCGATGACCAGTTTTAACACCGCCACCACCACCTTTGTCAGTCAGAATTTGGGTGCAAAATTGCCCGAACGAGCCAAAAAGGGTGCCGGATTCAGTATCATCGCCTCTGTCAGTATGGCAGAATTGGTGGGTATTTTGTATTACATCTTTGCGTCGCAGCTGATCGGGCTGTTTGACCGCTCGCCTCAGGTGATTGCCATCGGCACCCAACAGGCAAGAACTGTAGCCCTCTTTTTCTGCCTTTTGGCCTTTTCTCACGCCATTGCAGCGGTTTGTCACGGGGCAGGCAAAGCCTTTGTTCCAATGATAATTATGCTGTCGGTCTGGTGTGTCATTCGAATTCTTTATATCCTTTGTGTGATGCATTTCTTTGGGGAATTGCAATATGTCTTTTGGGCCTATCCTTTAACCTGGGCCATTAGTTCGGTGATCTATTTTGTTTATTATACCCGTTCCAACTGGGCAGAAGGTTTTCAGCATCGGCCCGGCAGAGGATGATCGTTTTGGGAAGGAGAACATATTTTTATGGAATATCGCGTATTGGGCAACACCGGCCTTTGTGTTTCAAAAATGGGGTTTGGGGGCATCCCCATTCAGCGGATCAAAAGCGAAGAAACCCGCCCCTTATTGGAAAAACTGATGGCTGCCGGTGTCAATTATATTGATACCGCCCGGGGCTACACCGTCAGCGAATCCTATTTGGGTGCCGCCCTTGCAGGGATTCGGGAACATTTTGTTCTGGCCACCAAAAGCATGGCCCGCACCAAAGAGGCCATGAAAGCAGATATTGAAACCAGCTTTTGTAATTTGCAGACCGATTATATCGATCTTTATCAGGTGCACAACCCCAATTTGGCCCAGTTGGAACAGGTGATCGGCCCGGACGGCGCGCTGGAAGCCCTTTTGGAAGCCAAGGCAGCCGGTAAAATCGGGCACATCGGCATCACCGCCCACGCCAAAGAGGTGTTTGAAAAGGCGCTGGAACTGCCCTGGGTGGAAACGGTGATGTTCCCCTATAATCTGGTTGAAACCCAAGGGGAAGAACTGATCGAACGCTGCCATCAAAAGGGGATCGGTTTTATTGCCATGAAACCCCTGGCAGGCGGCGCGCTGGAAAATGTTTCTCTGGCGCTGCGCTTTTTGGCCCAAAAAGAGGCGGTGGATGTGATCATCCCCGGAATGGCAGAAGAGAAGGAAATTGACCAAAACCTGGCCGCCTTTGCCGATCACACCCCTCTTTCGGAGGAAGAAGGGGCCGAAATCATTCGCATCCGCGCAACGCTTGGCACCCATTTTTGCCGTCGCTGCAACTATTGCGCTCCCTGCAGCGTGGGAATTTCTATTCCCAGCGTCTTCCTCTTTGAAGGATATCTCTCCCGCTATGGATTGGAAAACTGGGCGAAAGACCGTTATCAAACCATGGCCAAAAAGGCCTCAGATTGCATCGGTTGCGGCGAATGTGAGAAAAGATGCCCCTATGAACTGCCCATCCGCGAGATGCTGCGCTCTGCCGCAGAAAAATTCGGTGCTTGATTGTTTTCAAAGTATATTCCGGCCGTCCACTCAAAAGGGTGGGCGGTCTTTTCTTTTGAAAAGAAAGCGATTGACACCGACTCTTATGGGAATTAAAATAAGAAAGAAGAATCGCAGTTTTTGTGGAAAAGGGTGGCAATATGCAGTTTGATTTTGAACATTTTGTCGATCGCAGCGGCCGGGATTCCATCGCAGCAGACCCGAGCTTCTTTTATGGCCCTGAAAGTGGCCGCCATTTGAAAGAAGGGTTTGATCTGATCCCTATGTGGGTGGCGGATATGGCTTTTGAAACGGCTCCTTCTGTGGTGAATGCCATGAGCAAGCGGTTGGAACACAAAACCTTTGGCTATTTTTCTCCCAAAAAAGAATATTTCGATGCCATAAAAACCTGGCAGCGGGAAGAACACGGGGTCACCGATCTGGAAGATGGGCAAATCGGCTATGAAAACAGCGTGCTGGGCGGTTTGGTCAGCGCGTTACGGGTGATGGCCGATCCCGGTGAAGGGGTGTTGCTCCATGCCCCCACCTATATCGGCTTTACCGGCGCTTTGGAAAATAACGGCTATCGCATTGTCCTTTCGGATCTTTTGCCCGATGATCAGGGAATCTTTCGAATGAATTTTTCGGATATGGAAGAAAAGATCCAAAAGGAACAAATCCGAGTGGCCATTCTTTGCTCCCCTCATAACCCCACCGGCCGGGTTTGGGAAAGGGCGGAACTGGAAGAGGCGATGGAACTCTTCCGAAAATATAATGTGTCGGTGATTTCGGATGAGATCTGGTCGGATTTGGTGTTGTTCGGAAATAAACACATCCCCACCCAACAGATTTCCGAAGATGCCAAAAATCGCACCGTTGCTCTTTACGCCCCCACCAAAACCTTCAATCTGGCCGGGTTGGTTGGCAGTTATCACATTGTTTATTCCAAAGAAATGGGCGAAAAACTGGAAAAACAGGCCTCTCTTTCCCATTATAATCAGATGAATGTGCTTTCTATGCACGCCCTGCTTGGCGCCTATTGCAAAGAGGGGAAAGAATGGCTTGTTTCTCTGCGGCAGGTGTTGGAACAAAATATGGAATACGCCTGCCAAAAGATCGGCGAAGATTTTCCGGGGGTGTCGGTCACCTGTCCTCAGGGGACCTATATGCTCTTTCTGGATTGCACCGAGTATTGCAAAACTCATCAAAAAAACTTGGATGAGCTTTTAGATGCCGGAATGGAATATGGAGTGCTTTGGCAGGACGGCAGACCCTTCCACGGTACTTGCCACATTCGGATGAATTTGGCACTGCCCCATCGGAAATTAAAAGAAGCCCTTGACCGACTGGATCGGTTTGTCTTCCGTCCCCGATGAAACAAAAAACACAGCACCGCGTTTGTGCGGTGCTGTGTTTGTAAAGTCGGGATTTAGTTTTCAGCCTGTGTTTCTTCGATGACGGTTTCTTCTGCAGGGGTTTCGTTCAAAATATCGGTGATCTCTCCTGCGTTTTGAACCTCTTCTTGTGCGATTTCAAAGAGGGGTGCCTCGTTGGCGGCGGCCAGAGCCTTTTTCTTTTTGCTTCTCAAAACAGCGAAAAGAATGAACAGACCGATGAAGACAAAACTGACCAACAGCATAATGATAGCGGCAGTTTTGATGGGGGCAGTCAAAACATGAATGGCGCCCCGGAACATTTCAAAGGGAATTTCTTTGGGCAGCAGTTCGGCGGGTAGGCTGAGGTTTTCCAAAGAACCGATGACGAACAGAGGAAGGGAAGCCAAAATGCCGTTTATGGCAAGGCCGATAAATCCACCGGTCTTCAACAGGCAAACAAACACCAAAGCGGCAAAGATGCCGATAGCAGCATAAAGAACCGTGGTAATAACAGGGTTGGTAATGATCTGAATGGTTTGTTGCAGTTCCTGCAATTCGGAATTTGTTGCCACATCTTCCGGTGTGGGCAGAGATTCCATCATCTCTCCGGCAAAATCGTTGACCATTTCCTTGACAGCGGTTTTGATCTCTTCCTTGTCTTCCGGCATTTCTTCTTCGGGAACCAATTCTTCCACAATGGTCATCAGTTCGTCCATATTGTTATCCACAATCTGGGCCAATTTTTCAGGGGTGAACTGCTTGACTGCCGTTTCATCGCCGGTCAAAATATTCGCCAAATCAGCGGAATAACTGTTGATGAGCTCTTCCGCCGCATCGGAGGACAGGAAGGATTCGATCAAAGTTCCCATCTGTTCGGCTTCTTCCTCGCTCATAGCAGGTTGGCCTTCGTCGTCTTCCATTTGAAGAAGCACATCCTGAAAATCAATCTGCTCGATGGTGGTATCGACCACTTCGTTGATGGTGGTTCCGATGGTATCGGCGTCAACCACACCAACCAACGAGGTGTAGACCGGTGTTGCAACCAAGAGGGCAAACAGGGGAATGCTGAAAATGATGGCAAAAAGGATCCCGACGATCCGGAAAAAGATCTTCATGTTGTTAACCTCCGTTTCCCCGAAAAAGGGATATGATATTGTTATTATAATCCGCCAAAAGGCACTCTGCAACCGATTTTGGTGAGAAATGACCTTAAATTTTACATATTCCGGAAAAAAGAGCGCTGCCGGGCAAAAACAAAGAAAAGAGTGACTGAAAATGAAGCACATTTTTCCTGATTATTATAAAGCGTTTCACTGTATTGCAGACCGCTGCCGCCATTCCTGCTGTATCGGTTGGGAGATAGGCGTGGATGAAGAGACCCTGGCGTTTTATGACGGGCTATTGCAATCGGATGCGCCTTTGTCTGCAAAACTGAAAAACAAACTGGCTTCTTCCCTTTGCCGTGGAGAGGAGGGCGCAACCTTTTCTCTTTGTGAAGGGGATAGGTGTCCCTTTTTGCAGCAGGACGGTCTTTGTGAACTCATCTGCCATCTGGGGGAGGGAGCACTTTGCCAAATTTGCAGCGACCATCCGCGATTTTATCATTTCTTCTGTGACCGCAAAGAAACCGGAATCGGTCTTTGTTGTGAAGAGGCTGCCCGTTTGATTTTGCTTCAGAAAACTCCGATGACACTTTTGGAAGAAGAGGGATCAGAGGAAGAAGAATCTTTTGATGAACAGGAAAGACAGGAGGACGAGGCCATCATCGCGTTGCGAGATCAGATGTTTTCTCTGATCGAGGAAACAGAAGATTGGCAGACCTGTGAAAATGGGCTGCTTTCGCTGGTGTCTGCCCAAAACACTCCCTTTGCACCGGAAGAATATGCTCGCTTTTTGAAAGATCTGGAGCGGTTGGATCCTGCCTGGGATGATTTGTTGGCCCGTCCTGTTTTTGAAAAAGGCAAGGAAACCATACAGCAGCCTGTTCGCCGCCTTTTGACCTATTTTCTCTTCCGCCATCTGCCCGATGCCCGATATGACGGAAAGTTGACCGAACGGGTTTGCTTTGCGGTCTTTTCGGCAAAATTTCTGTTGGCCCTTTCAAAAGAAGATGATACGGAAGATTTTTGCAACCTGGCCCGTGCTTTTTCGGCTGAAATCGAGTATTCCGACGAAAATCTCTCGGCGGTTTTATCTTATTTCACTGCCGATTGATCGATTGTCTTTTTTGCCTTTCGGTGGTATAATAAAAATAACAACACCAAAAAGAAAGGGTGTAAACAAAATGAAAAAAACGGCACTATTGCTGGCGCTTTTGCTGCTTTTGACCTGCTTTGTTTCCTGTGATTCAAGGGAATTTGAGGGCATTTGGGCCTACAAAACGGCAGATGGGGAGGAAGTAACCTTTACTCTGCAGGGTGGGAATGTGTATTTTCCCCATATGAAACCCGGCCTGCCCGCCTATCAAAAATTCGGAGATCATTATTATTACATTCATTATATTAAGATGGACGAGGATGGCCGTCCGCTGGAGTTTGAGGTGCAGGCACATCGCACCTGGACTTTTACACCAAAGGAGGACGGAACCCTTCGTCTGGTGGAAGAGGACACAGAACAGGGAATAAAAACGGAATATCTTTGCTACTATGTGGATGAAATTCCGGAAGAGAGCAGTATGCTTTTTATGTTTTAAGGAAAAAGGAGCCTCGAAAAGGCTTTGAAAACCCGAAAAAGCGAGGGAATAACAATGGAAGGGATTACTGAGGTGGTGGCGGCGCTGATCTGGCAAGAAGATCGTTTTTTGATCTGTCAACGGCC
>JAFQMB010000092.1 GCA_017421095.1 Oscillospiraceae bacterium | reverse complement strand
GAGCACACCCACCGGCACCAGAACCCCCACGCTGCCGGCCAAAGAGGGAACCAAAAGGAAGAGTACCACCATAAAGATCAGAGGGGCCATGGCGATCTTCCAGTTTTTGCTCACATAAACAACCGCCAATCCACCAAACAGGGCAGGGAGGATGTTGTCAAAAGCAGGCGCCAACACAGGAGAATCCAAAACAGGCGCCACAAGGGTCAAAAGGCAGACGCCGATGATCAGCACCAACGTGGTCACAATGGAACAGGTGGCAATGGCGATGGTCGAGATCACTTCCCCCTCTTCGCTGCCGGGTTTCACCTCGGCATTTTCCATGGCGTTGAGTGCGCTGGGGGCTTTCAGGCTAGTCAGGTTGCCGGTCACAAAGGCAAGATAGGTGCCGCCCACACCCAGCATGGGGGTATAGGTGATGACTTCAATCACACCCACCGTCCAATAGATGGGCGCAACGCCCAAAAGTCCCTTGAAAACAGCCGTTAATTCCGGCCAGGCGTTATAATAAAGGCAGATGGCAACAGGCACCATCATCACAACAACAGCACCGGTCCAAATCCAGATTTTACCGTAACGGTCGGTTTTTTCCATATAGTTCATCGTAAAATCCCTCCTCAACCGATCACGGGGGTGATGATCACAGCAAAGACCATCGCGCCCAACATACTGATGCTCATGGCATAGGTTTCCAGCCATTTGGCGTTGCATTTCTTAATCAAAAGACCGCAGATTGCCATAATGGCCGCCGAAACCAGCAACACAAAAATGGGAATCCAGCCCTTCAAACCGCTTCTCACATCGGCAAACACCATGCCAAGGAAGGCGGAAATCATGCCCAAAAACATGCTGGTCATGAACAGATCGCCCCATTTTTCATCTTTGGCCTGCAATTTCACCATGCCGCCCCGAATCTTTTTCATTAAGATGGGAGGTAGAATGATACTGGGCATAATACCGAGGGTCATCACCCAGGCGATGGCGGAATAGACTTTGGGATCGGTGATCATTTTGGAAAGAGAGATGCCAAGGGCATTGGCGGTGCTGGTGGCTGCAGGCAGTTCATAGGTAATGGCCCCGATCACACTCATGCGGATCCAGGGCAGGGGAATGCCCAAAAACTTGGAAAGGGTCACGATCCCAAGCAAAATGGAAACCGCCGGCATAATGGTGAAGACCGAGGTAGAAAGGATGGTCTTTTTCAGTTTATCGGCGGAAAGTCCAAGTTGCTTGCCCCTTTTATAAGCACGCACCAGGAAGAAGACAGACTGTGCCAACACAAATAAAATGACACAGACGGCAATGATATACAAAAAGATGCTGTTGGGAGAAAACAAAACAAAGCGCTCCTCTCTTGGATAGATTTGGCCAAAACAGACCTTATATTGGCATTATACCTGCTTTTTCTTTGGAATGCAAGAAAATAGCCTGTTCCTCGGGAAAAAGAAAAGACCGCCGATAAATTCGGCGGTCTTTGTGGCATTTAGATGTTGTGTTCCGATTTCCAGGCTTCAGCCTTGGAAGCCGAGATGCGCTTGATATTTTCGGTGGGGTAGGGAGATTCCTCACCACCGTTCAGATAAAGAAAGAGTTTGCCCTCCGGGGTTTCATAAAGGCTTTCTTCATAGCCGGCGGCATCGCCGAAATGGCCGTTGGTGTATTTGGCCAACAATGTTGCATTGTCGGTGTTGTATTCGGTGTTGCAGATGATCTTTTTCATAATTTGTTGGACTCCTTTAACTTTAACAATTCTTGGTATCGGTTGTTGTTTTACCGTTCCGGACACCCATTATATCCCATTTGGAACAAAAAAGCAACGGTGAAAAAACAGGTTATTTTCTCTTTCTTTGGCGAAAAAGGCAGAAAGTTTTCACAATTTTTATATGAATTTTTTCTTGTCTGCCGATCATCCTTTTTTCAAAGGCAGCAGGGAAGAGGCGACTTTGAAAAAAGAACCCCGACCGAAAAATCGGTCGGGGGAGAGATTTTGTTTGGATGAAAAGAGGGAATCAAAGTCCCATTTTTTCCAACAGCATCTTGGCGCAATCAATCTGGTTGGGGATATTGCCGTTTTCATCGCGAACACGCCAGATGTCGGGGGTGATTTCGTCAGCCACAAACATCTTGCCGGTTTCATCATAACCAACTTCGATTTTGAAGTCGATCAGGGTCAGACCCAAAGGTGCCAGTTCGTTTTTCAGAACTTCACCCACTTTAACCAAAATGCCCAGGGCTTCGTCATACTGACCTTCCTTCAAAAGACCCTTCATGATGCAGATGCGTTCGCTGATCAGCGGGTCTCCCTGAATATCGTCTTTCAAGGTCACCTCGGTGTAAGGGGGATCAAAGACGATGCCCTCTTCCAGGGTGAAACGACGGCACATACTGCCGGCGGTGAAATAGCGCAAAACAAATTCCAGTTTGGGAACGGTCAGATTGCGAACCTGCATCAGGCCGGCGTCCACATCTGCGTTAATGTAGTGGGTGGGGATGCCGTTCTTTTCCATCAGTTCAAAGAAATATTTCGAGATGGCCAGACCGATCTTGCCTTTG
>JAFQMB010000091.1 GCA_017421095.1 Oscillospiraceae bacterium | reverse complement strand
TGGTATGCGCCCTTGGCGACCGGACACATATGCTGTACTTCACTGGAATAGATCATCGTAACCGTTCTCCTTTCGGCAGAAAAAATCTTCCTGCGATATTCTGGCCGGGCATCGCTTTTCTTCACAGCCCGCCCACATACATTGTTATTATACCCTCTTTTTTTCTTCTCTGCAAGAGCAAACAAACAAAAACTGGGGTCTTTTCCCGAGAAAACTGCCCGAAGATGCAACGTCGTCCAAACAGTCTTCCTTTTTCGACCTTATTCTTCCAGACCCCATTTCTGTCCGAATATGACGCAGGGCCCATTTTCCGATATCGGAGCATAAAACACGGTAAGCAAACTGCCGTCTTTCCCTTCCACTGTGGCAGGATAGCCCAGATCCCAAACGTCTGTCACCGCCCGATAGATCCGCAGATCCTTTTCCCAGCTTTTCCCCCCGTCTCTGCTGACCGCTGCCATAATGCCGCAGGGCGCTGTTCTTCTTCCGTAAACAGAAAGGATTTCTCCGGAAGAAAGCAGAAGCAAATGGGGAGGGGCGCCGGCGGTTTCGTCCAAAATCATTTCAGGTTTTGTCCAACTTTTTCCCCCGTCTTCGGAAATGCTTTGATAAACGGTAAACCAGCCTTTTCCCTCACCGCGAATATGACAAAGGAGCCTGCCGTCGGGCAGTTCGATCATATGGGGTTCGCAAAGAATAAGGTCCGAATCATCGCTCCGAATTTCTCCCACAAATTCGCTGCTGCCTGTTTCCGGATCGATCCGCACAACCGCCAGGCTCGCGGAAAAATCATCGAACCGATTTCCCACCCAAAGAATGTTGCCGTTTTTCAGGGCGATCGGGCCGTGAGGAGAGGTAACAGGGGAGGGGATCAGATCTCCGAAGGTGATACCATCATCTCTGCTGATGCAAAAATGAGATCCCAGACACGCCGCTTCCTCTTCTTTCGTGACCCGTTCAAGATAGCGCTGCACATAATCGTTCCCGGTGTTAAACTTCTTTTGAAAGTCAGCCGCATTATTGAAAGATGTGAAGATGAGTCCGTGTTCGCCAAAAGGGCAAAGTCCCACATCCCGGTCGTCCAAGGGCGTGTCGATCACCGGAGCAGGGGGCGTGAAGTGTTCCCCCTCATCGAAGCTGTAAGAAATGACTGCCTTGCCGAAGGGACAAATATGCTGCAGCCGGAAGCCGGAGGCTCCCACCACAATTTTGCCATCCTGCAGGCGCGTTACCGTTGGCCAGGCAAAATAGTTGTGGTGGCTTTTGGGATTTGACATCACAATTTTCGGATCGCCGATCAATTTGACTTTCATCTTTCATCCCCCTTTTGTTTTTTTCATTATAACACACAGAAAGAAACAAAACGATGGGGAATTCTCTTTTTTTCAGTGATAAAACCTGCTTTGAATCGGACAAAAGCCTCCTCTTTCCGAGAGAAAGAATCTCTCCGAGGGAAAAGAAAAAGAGGATGAAAAATGCCCCTCCCAAAAAAAGGAGGGGCATTTTCTGTTTGTTTGATTCTTTTTCAGAGAAACTTACCGCTGCTCAAAGGATCTTAGTCCTTCTTGCCAAAGCAGACAACAGCAGTCAGCGCGATGACCGCGACCACAGAAGCGGCACCGACAACGCCGGTCGCACCGGTGTCGGGAACTTTGTTGGTGTTATCACCGTCATTGCCGCCTTCGACAACAGAGCTTTCCTCTTCAGGGGTGCTGCTCTCTTCTTCCACCTCTTCCAGGCCATAGAAGCCCAGTTCACCGATGTTCACCTGTGCATTACCATAGCTGTAAACGCCGATGCTCACCTGGAAATAGTTGGCATACTGAACGTCGAAATAACCGTTCTCATCCACACCGCCCCAAAGGCCCATACCCTCGGCCAGATCGGCAGCAGGGACCACAATCCAGCCGGCAAAGCCGCCGTCCCGGACATCTTCCCAATCCACATATTCGTTCAGATCGATTTCCACAAATTCCTTGTTATAGACCACATCGCCGTATTTGTCCTCCCCGGTCATCAATTCGCCGTTTTCATCGGCAGAATAGCTGCCCAGCCAGAGAATAAAGGTTTCGGCAGGACGGAGATTCTCACTCAGTTCCAGATACATGGCAAAGCCGCCTTCGCCATCCAGTGCCAGGGGGGCATCCATAGGCTGATGACCTTCTTTGATCTGGGTGAAATCGGGTTCACCGGTGGCATCATCCTGGGCCACAAAAGAAGCGTGACCGGGATCATAGAAGGTGCCGCTGGGCAGGTCGGCCTTGATCATCCCGTCTTCTGCAACGAAAAGATCGCTCTTCAGATAGCCTTCCAGGTCGGCGTTATCCCAATCAACCATAGAAACAAAGCCTTCGGGGGCTTCTTCAGCCGTTTCGGCAAAGGCGGTCAGCGAAAGAACGCTCAGGCAAAAAAACACACTCAAAAGCAAAGCAAAAACTTTTTTCATAACATCTTTCCTCCTTGATTGGCAAAGGTTTCTGTGTGTCTATTATAATATTTGCCAATGCAAAAAGCAATAGGCTCTTCTTTCCGAAAGAGAAAAAATTTGGGTAAGACAAGAAAAATGCCCCTCCCAAAAATGGGAGGGACATTCTTACTCTATCCGTTTTTGTTGTTTTTCAAACAAACTTACTTCTGTTCGGAGGAACTTAGTCCTTCTTGCGGAAGCAAACAACAGCAGCCAGAGCGATGATGGCGGCCACAGAGGCAACACCAGCAACGCCGGTCACACCGGTGTCGGGATTCTCGTCATCGTTACCATCGTCGGGAGTCTTGTCGTCATCGTTACCGTCATCAACGGTCTTGGAGGTGCCTTCGCCCCAAACAGCGACGTCACCGATCACGAAATCATAACCCTGAGCAACGCCAGCTTCGTCAACAACATCGCTGGGATACAGAGAAGCGACATAGGTGATGTTGCAGATGACTTCAGCATTGAACTTGCCATCTTCGTTGGCGATATCCTGAGCGGTTTCGCCCCACTTATCCTGAACGAGTTCAGAGAAGGGAACCTTGACCCAACCGGTGAAGTTGGCGGGAACACGCAGAGTAGCAACGAAGGTAGTGGTGGCTTCCTTGCCCTGAATGAGCTTCACGGTGCCATCTTCGGTGATTTCTTTTTCCTGCAGATAGAAGCCAACCCACCAGTCATTGTCGTTATTGATAGCGGGAGCTTCGATATAGAAGGCCAGACCTGCGTCATCAGAAGTGGCATCATACCACTTGTCGAGCTTGCCGGTGAAGCCGGGCAGATTGCCAACGCGATCGCCGGTTTCATCGTCCAGAGCATAGAAGGTAGCGCCCTTCTGGAACCACCAGCCGGTGCAGGTGGAAGGAACGGTCACTTTCAGACCGGTGTCAACAGCCTCGATGGTGCCCTGAGTTTCAGGATCGGCAGTGAACAGACCGCTGTTGTAATCGTCGTTTTCGATTTCGGAACCGTCAACGATCAGAGTCCAATCTTCAGGCATTTCGGTGCCCACAACAACGTTCTCGTCCAGAGCGAACATAGCGTCGCCATAGAAACCGACATGACCGATTTTGTAAACGCCGCCGTTGGTGGGGTTGTTGGGATAGACCATGAACCAGTCAACGGTGTTCAGGTCGATCTTGCCGTTGTTATCGGGAGTATCCCATTCAGCAACCATGTCAGCGAAGGGGATCTTAACCCAACCCACATAGTTCACGGGAACAACAGCAGTGCCCTTCCAAGAAGTGGAAACTTCCTTGCCGGCCTTCTTATTCACGGTGCCGTCTTCGTTGAAGTCCAGATCGTTGAAATAGAAGAGGAGGTTCATGGTGCCGTCGCCATTTTCATGGACGCCGTTCATACCGCTCAGATCGATGAAGAAGCAAACGCCGCTGTTAGCGTCGGTGCTGTCGGTCAGAGCAGAACCTTCGTTGAAATACAGAGTGGTGCCGGGATAAGCGCCGGTGGTTTCGCCGGTTTCGTCATCCTTCACAGCAACGTTGGTGCCGGGAGCATAGTAACCGACATAACCCAGGTTGTTGGTCATGGTCAGAGTCATCAGACCATTCTTGTCAACGGAAGGAACAACAACTTCGGTTTCCTTGTTCACAGCGAAAGGAGCCAGTTCGGTTTCGGTCCAATCGGTGAAGTCAATCCAAGGAGTGTAGTAAGCGGGAACCTGATCGGCATAGTTTTCCAGGTTCAGGAAAGCAGAACCATAGAAACCGACATGACCGATTTTGTAAACGCCGCCGTCGGTGGGGTTGTTGGGATAGATCATGAACCAGTCGATGGTGTTCATGTCGATCTTGCCGTTGTTATCGGGAGTATCCCATTCAGCAACCATGTCAGCGAAGGGAATGGTAACCCAACCCACATAGTTCACGGGAACAACAGCGGTGCCCTTCCAAGAAGTGGAAACTTCCTTGCCGGCCTTCTTATTCACGGTGCCGTCTTCGTTGAAGTCCAGATCGTTGAAATAGAAATAGAGGTTCATAGTGCCGTCGCCATTTTCATGGACGCCGTTCATACCGCTCAGATCGATCCAGAAGCAAACGCCGCTGGTAGCATCGGTGCTGTCGGTAAAAGCAGAACCTTCGTTCAAGCTCAAAACGGTGCCGGGATAAGCGCCGGTGATTTCGCCGGTTTCGTCATCCTTCACAGCAACGTTGGTGCCGGGAGCATAGTAACCGACATAACCCAGGTTGTTGGTCATGGTCAGAGTCATCAGACCATTTTCATCAATGCTGGGAACAACAACTTCGGTTTCCTTGTTCACAGCGAAAGGAGCCAATTCGGTTTCGGTCCAATCAGTGAAGTCAATCCAAGGAGTGTAGTTGGCAGGAGCATCGGCCAGGATATCAGCAGCATCAGCAGACACAACGAATGCGAGGCAGCTCAGGCAGCAAGCCACAGCCAACAGAATTGCAAGAAGCTTTTTCATGTTTTTATTCCTCCTAAAATTTTTGATGCCGGGATAGAACGGCATCTTTGTACTAGCATTATAAAATCCCGATTCGAAAAAATCAAGAGTTTTTTGGTTTTTTCCTGCGAATTCCGGGTGTTCAAATTTGACCTTGAAGGCCCAAAAATCCAAAAAAACAGCAAAAATTTTGTTGAAAACGCCTTGAAAAAACCCATTTTTGTTGTTTTTTCCGTCATTTTGCGTTTTGCTTTGAACATTTTGACCAACTCCGGAATCAAAACATTGTGCAAAACGCCGTTTTCTAGCAAAAAAGGGATGACTCAACCAAAAAGCCGAACCAGCCAAACAGCCAAAAAACCGACCCCGATGAGGCAGATCGGCAAGATATTGAGGAGGGCATTTCGAAAGGGCTCTCCATCCCACAAGATATAGATAAAAAGCAGCGGGACAGACCAAAACATGGGATGAAAAGAGAGGGCGGCGGAAAAATCCAGGCGAAGAACCGCCAACCAGGCGCGGGTCATCCCGCAGCCGGGGCAAGGGACGGAAAAAAGCTGCTGCCAAACACAACCGAAGCCGGTCAAATAGGCCAGCAGGATCAACAGCCCCAAAAGGGCAAAAGCGATCAGTTTGATTTTCAGATTTTGGATTTTCACCCTTGCTCCTCCTTTCCGGGAAAAAGAAAACCCCGTGAGGATCACGGGGCTTCGTTTGGGTTGTTTCAGTCTTTCAGCGGAACGCCCTTGGCATCCTTATTGATGGAGCCGCAGAGGATCATAATGCCTTCGATCAGACCCCAGATAGCGCCCACGCCAAAGCAGAAGGAAAGCAGGATCTGTGCAACCCCTTTGCCGTTATAGCCGAGATAGAAATTGTGGATACCCAAGCCACCCAGCAGAATACCGAGCAGACCGGCGACCAATTTGGATTTCTGATCTTCGGGATTATATGCGGGAGCAGGAGGTGCCGTTGCCACACCGCAGTTGGTGCAGACGGCAGCGCCCTCGGCCACGGGCTGACCGCAGTTGGCACAATATTTGTTGCCGTTTCCGTTTTTGAACCCACACTGGACGCAGATTTCGGCGCCCGGATCGATGGAATTACCGCAATTTTTGCAGAACATAAGTAAACACCCTTTCCGGTTTTCTCTTCCGACGATGCATTTATATGCCCCGCCTGTTGTTCTTATTATAGTAATCCTTTTTGCTCCTTGTCAACAAAAATGCGACAATTTTCTCCCTTTGCCGAAAAGAAAAATTCTTCCTTCTCGCCTTCGCCCTCGACTTTGGTCGATTGCTCCCGCTATGAGGAGAGCCTTTTCACTCCTTCCGTCACCTGCGGCGACAGCTCCCGCCGGGAAGGAGCCATTTTGGGGAATCACAGGAAAAGCCCTTCTCCTTGGGAAAGGATCTCTTTCTTCGAAGGAGTGGTACGCGGAAGCGTGGCGGAGCGGACGAAGGGTTTTCCGCACCAAAAAAGACTCCGCACAGGCGGAGTCTTTTTTGCATTCTGTTCAAAAACAGCGGCGTCTTATTCCAAGGGGCTGCCGTCCGGATGCAGAAGGGGCAGATATTCCAGATAGATCAGATCTTCTCTGTCTTTGGCATCGCCTTCTGCCAGGATGGCCATTCTTGCCACAATGTTGCCGCCGGCATCCTCCACCAGTTTTTCCACCGCGGCCAGAGATTCACCGGTGCTGATCACATCGTCCACAATGATGACCCGCTTACCTTTCATATATTCGGCATCCTTGCCGTCCAGATACAAGGTCTGCTTTTTGGCGGTGGTGATGCTCTGAACCTCTACACTGTGCAGATCGGTCATATAAAGTTTGGGGGCCTTTCTGGCAATGATATGACGGCTGCCGCCCTCCTGCCTTGCCATTTCATATAAAAGGGGAATCCCCTTGGCCTCGGCAGTGATCATCACATCGTGTTCCGGGGCCAGTCGCACCAATTCCTTGGCACAGGCCACCGTCAGTTCCACATCGCCGAAGATCACAAAGCCGGCAATGGAAAGATTCTCGTTCAAGGGGCAAACCGGCAGCGCCCGTTCCAGGCCCGCCACATGCAAGGGATAATAAAGCTGTTTCTTTTCCTGCTCTGCCATTTGTAAGGCTCCTTCCCGGCAGTCTTTTTTTCGCTCTGCCGTATCTTTATTATAACACCCTCCTCCTTTTTTGGCAACCGTTCCCAAAAAAAGTTCCGACTCTTTTGCTGATGGACAGTGTGCTTTTGTGGCAGACAATCCAAAAATCGCCAAAATGTGGAAATCTTCCTGCCTGTTTTCGTCGATTGAGGTCGAAAAAAGGGGATAACAGCGTGTTTTTGACACACTTTCCCCTTGCTTTTTTCTGAAAATGTGGAAAACTCGGTGGAAAATGTTTATAACGTTTGGTATAACCCACTTGATGATTTTGGCGCTTTGACGCCCAAAAGGATCGGCTTGCAACGGGGCTTTTTTCGTTTTTTTCAAATTCTACAACGGGTAATCATCCGCACCCGAAAAAGATTGACAATCCACCCCGCGAAGACTATAATGAAACTCCCGTTTTGATGATTTCCCGAAAGGAGGACAGACCATGCACCCGGAAGAGATGCTCCATCTTTTGGCCCACGTGTTGAAAGACACCCTGCTTGCCTTGCCGATTTTATATCTGGTTTATCTGCTTTTGGAATGGCTGCAGCACCGCTTTTCCAGCGATGTGCTTTATAAAAAAGGAAGCGGCGGAGCCGGGGTGCTTTTCGGCGCCCTCAGCGGTCTTTTGCCCCAATGCGGTTTTTCAGCTGCGGCGGCCGCCCTTTATAATGAAGGGGCCATCGGCAGCGGTGTTTTGTTTGCCGTCTTTTTTGCCACCAGCGACGAGGCCTTTCCCCTTTTGCTTTCCAACCCAGAGCATTATGGCGATCTTTTGTTGCTTTTGGGCTTCAAGCTGATCTTCGGTGTTTCGTTTGGCTATCTTTTCACCCTTTTGTTTTTCAAAAAAGAGCAGTTTTCCGCTTCGGCCCCCAAAGAGGAACACACCCATTCCCACCACCGTCACGCCGACCATTGTGATCACGAACACCGTTTGGATCCCCACAGAGAAGGCCATTCGGTTGCCTGCGATCTGGATGCCGCCAGAACCACCGGACATCCTTGTGAAGATTCTCATCTGGAGGAACACACCTGTTCCTGCGGGCACGAACATCCCATTCCCAAAAAGGAAACGGATTTTTCCTGCGGTTGCGGCTGCTGCAAAAGTCAGTCGGTTTTCTTATCTGCTTTGATCCACACCCTGAAGATCGGCGGGCTGTTGTTTGCCTCTCTCTTCTTTGTGGAACTGGTGCTGGAACTTTTGGGCGAAGATCTTTTGGGTCGGATTTTGATGGCAAACGGCCCCTTCCAACCCCTTCTTGCCGCCCTGATCGGGCTGATTCCCGGTTGCGCCCCCAGTGTCTGCATCACCGAACTTTATCTGGCCGGGCAGATCTCCTTCGGAGCCTGTTTGAGTGGCCTCTCTGTCAGCGCCGGTTTCGGGATTCCGGTGCTTCTCGGCTGTCGGGTACGCAGGAAAAAGGGACTGGTTGTGTTGCTTCTTCTTTTCCTTTCCTCTCTGTTCGCCGGATATCTGGCAGATTTTCTCCTCCTTCTTTTCTGAAACCGTTCTCCCTCGGCCAAGCCGGGGGAGTTTTCTTTTGTGAACAAGCCCTCTTCCTTTGGGATGAGGTGAAACGAGAAGCGTAGCGGAGAGGGCAGATGAGGTGACAGAGTTCCAAAGGAGAGCGTGCCGCAGCACAAAAAAATCCCCCGGCCGCGTGGGTCGGGGGAGAAAAGATCAGGCGTTGTTTTGTTTATCCAGCAGATATTCCACCGTGTAAACATATTCTTCCAAGGTTTTGATGCCCAGTTCCTTCATCTGCATGGCGTGGTCGGGACCGATGTAACGGTAATGCCAGGGTTCATATCCATAGCCGGTGATCTCGGTGTCCTCTTCGGTGTATCGCAGAATGAAACCGTATCTCGCGGCGTTTTCCTGCAGCCAGGCAAAGGTGGTGGTGTTTTCAAAATATTCGGTGATTTCATTGAAATCCACCGCCAGACCCAGATGGTGTTCGCTGCCGCCGCTGGGAGCAACCCAAAGCAGAGAATAATATTCCGCCTCTTCTCTGGAGTATCCCAAATTCAGATTCTTTTGAATCTGATTGTCCATCAGTTTTTGCTGATAGGCCAGAGTGCGGTGGGTAGATTGTGCCCAGATGGTGTTTCCTGCCTGCCGGCAGGCGGAGATCATTTGATTCAGCGCCTTGGAAGCTCTGGCATCAAACAAACGTCCGCTGCCCACATCCACCAATTCGCAATCCACATCGGCAGAAAGCATATTGGACTTGTTGAGCAGTTTCATATTCCAGCCCAGGTCATATTGCTGCACATAGGAAAAATAAAATTCATCACTCTGTTTTGCAGGAAGGTCTTCCTTCTCGATCACAAAAAAGATGCCGTGACCTTCATTGTCCACCGCGGCACTTCCACCCGGTTTGGTGGCGGGTTTTTCCGCCGGGCGGGAGGAAACCTCATTCTGAACCGGCCGGGAACTGCTGGCTTCATTTTTAACAGAAGAAGATTCCTGCTGGTTATTTTGAGAGACTTCTTCCTGTCGGTTGCTGCTTTCTTCTTCGGAAAGAGAACTCTCTTCTTCTTCCGGGTCGGGCTCAAAAGAGGAAACTTCGCTTATGGGTTCCGAAGAGGGATCTTCCGGCAGTTTTTCATTGGCGCAGGAAGCAAAAAGCAGGCTCAGACAGATAAGAAGTGCCAAAGAAAGGGCAAGGAAACGAGAAGCGTTCACAAAAAAGCCTCCTTTATCACAAAGCAAGGATATGTTTTATCTTACTTGTTTAAAACAGGAAAGTCAAGAGGGCGCGGCGCTGCAATTTCAAAAGGAAGGGTACGGGGCGGTGTTGCAATTTGAAATGGAAGCGTATATAATAAGAACACTTTTAAGCCGAAAGAAACACCAGAGGGAAAGGAGGAGAAGGGATGACAGAACACACCCTTGCGGCGCCAACAGGCGGTTTTTGCCGTTTTTCCGACAACAGCCCCGCTGCCTGGAGCGTTTTCTTTTCGCTGATGCTGGTGCCGGTGTTGCCGGATTTTCTGGCTCCTTTTGTGATGCCGCTGCCTTTTTTGTTCTCTTTGTGTTCCAAAAAAGGTCGGGTGCGGATCCAGGCAATCTTTTCCGGCCGCAGATGGCTTTTGATTGCCGCGGCAATCTTTGTGGCGGTGAGTTTTTTGGGCATCCTGCCGGCGATTTCTTTTTCCGGCGCCCTTTTGACTTCCGGCCTTTGGGCCTTCTGCTTCCTTTCTATGTTAGGGGTTGCCGCCTCTTTGCGGGGAGAAAACGATCTTCACCTGGCCCTTTGCGGATTGTATGCCGGCCTTTTGGTGCAAAGTGTTTTGGCCATTTTACAGGGCATCCATTTTACCACGAATATGCCCTTCTGGAACCCCTTTTGGGCGCCCCTGGAAAAAATCGTGATGCAGCTTTTTCCCTTTATTGAGGTGGATTTGAGTTTTTCGGCCGAGCGCAGCACCGCCGCCTTCACCAATTCGGGGGTTTTCGGTTTTTATCTGGTAATGTGTGCGCCTTTTTGTTTTTATCTCATCTCCCGCGCCAAGAATTTGAAACAGGCGATGCTTTTTTCTCTGCCCCTTGCCGCAGCGGTGATCAGTCTGATGCTCACCTATTCCCGTATGAGTTACATCACCTTCCTGACGCTGCTTTTTTATCTGCTCATCGCCTATGCGCTGGTCCACTTTCGAAAATTAAAGCGATCCTATCGGGTGTTGGTGGGGGTTTCGTTGACCGTTGCCATTCCCATCGGGGTGGTGATTCTGGCCTTTTTGCTGCCCGATGCGGTGACCGATCGGTTTTTGTCTGCCTTCCGGGCGGATAACAGCATCAACGCCAGACTTGCCATCTGGGGCAAGGCGGTTCCCTGGCTCTTTTCCAGAGAGCCCTGGCGGCTTTTGTTTGGCTTCGGCACCGGGGTGCAATGCACCTGGGAATCCTTCCGAAGCATTTCCCGTTGGCTGACCGAGGCCACCGGTTTTGATGTGCCCCATGCCCACAATCTGTTCATCCAGCTTTTGATGGAGGGCGGCATTTTGCGGCTGGCATCCTTTGCGTTTTTGATGCTTGCCGTCTTCTTCCGCTGTTTCAAAACACTTCAAACCCAAAGCGACAAGGGAAAATATTTTCTCATTTCCCTTTCCGGTTTCTTTTTGGCGCTGCTTCTCAACGGGCTGACCGATTATGTGTTTGTGGATCCCAAGATCTGCTTTTTATTCTTCGCCTTTTTGGGGGTCATCTTTGTGTTGCCCACCATCACCTTCCCGGAAGAGGAAAGGGCCGAACTCTCTTTGAAACTGACCAAACGGAAAAAAAGAAAATAAGCAGGAAAAGAGCATTTTGATGAACAAGATGCTCTTTTTTGTTTGCAGGCAACAGATAGTTTTACGCTTTACAGGGCTACAGCGTTGTGATATAATAAGCGTTATGATATAATAAAAAAGAACGGTTCTTTAAAGGAGGGGGCGCAGATGGCAGCAGAGAGAATGCAGTCCAAAAGAGTCAACGTCTCTGTGAAAGAGATTTTGGCCCAACTGAAAAAGGTGATTGTCGGGAAGGATGAGGTGTTACTTTGGGTGATTGCCGCGATCCTTGCCAAGGGCCATATTTTGTTGGAAGATGTGCCGGGTGTGGGGAAAACCACCATGGCGGTCGCTCTTTCCAAAGCCATGAATTTGAAGCAAAACCGGGTGCAGTTTACCCCGGATGTGCTGCCTTCGGACGTCACGGGATATTCGGTGTTGGATCCTGCCACCGGCAACCTGACCTATCGGGAGGGCGCGGTGCTTTGTAATTTGTTTTTGGCCGATGAGCTCAACCGCGCCACCTCCAGAAGCCAGTCGGCCCTGTTGGAAGCGATGGAAGAAGGCCAGGTGACGGTGGATGGCATCTGTCATCCTCTTCCCAACCCCTTTATTGTGATTGCCACACAAAACCCCACCGGTGCCGCCGGCACCCAGCTTTTGCCCGACAGTCAGATGGACCGTTTTGCGGTTCGTCTGAGTCTTGGATATCCGGAGCCCCGTGAAGAGGCGGCCATGGTCCTGGCAAGGCAGAATCAGGTCCCCATGGAACAGGTGGAACAGGTGATCACCAGCGAAGAACTTCTGTTGCTGCAGCAACAGGTGAGCGAGGTGTTTGTCAGCGAAGAGGTGATTGGTTATATCGTTTCCCTGATCGGCGCCACAAGAAAGGATGAGCGAATCCTTCGGGGGGCAAGTCCCCGGGCAACATTGGCGATGACCGCTCTGGCCAAGGCGTTGGCGGCGATGCGCGATCGGGATTTTGTCATTCCGGAAGATGTGAGAGATGTTTATTGTGTTTCTCTGGCCCATCGGCTGCTTTTGTCTTCCTCAGAGAGATCCCCTGCCGAAGAATTGCTCAAAGAGCTGATGCGGCGTGTTCCTTCTCCCAAACTGGTGTGAAACATATGTGGCGAAACCGAATCCTTTATCTTGGCTGTTTGGCAGCAGCGCTGGTGTTTTCTTTGTTAGACCGTCAATGGTTTTCCTCTTTTCTGTTGACGGTCTGTTTTCTGTTGCCGATTTTTTCCTTTTTATGCAGTCTTTCGGCCATGCTGAAAACCAGAATATCTTTCTCCTGCCCGGAGGAGCTGCCCGTCGGAAGCGAGATTACCCTGGATCCCGAATTTCTCTGCCCTCTTCCTTGCCCGCCAGTGGCCTGCCGAATCTGTGTGACCCATCTGTTTAGCAAAAAGAAGCGACAGATGAAGCCAGGCACCCGCATCGATAAACTGCCCTGCGGCAAACAAGAGATTTCTTTCGCCCGTTGTCGGGTGTTTGACTATCTTGGGTTAATCGGGTTGCCCATCAAGAGCAAAAAGGTTTGGGTTGTTTCGGTTTATCCCATGGGAAAAAAGCCGGGTCAGGAACCGGACTGGACGGCTTTTTTGCCCACCGGCTGGCGGAAAAAGACGGATGGTGGTGTTGCGGAAAATCACGAACTTCGGGAATATCAACCCGGCGATGAATTGCAGAAGATTCATTGGAAGATGAGCGCCAAAACCGGAAAAATCATCTTTCGGCAGGGAATGGAGCCTGCAGACCGACCGTTGAAGCTGGTGATCCTGCTGCAACAAGACGAAGAGAAGCTGGATCGGGATTATTCAGAACTGCTTTGGATTTCCGACAGGCTTTTGGAACAGCAGCGCAGGCAGGAATTCTGTTTTCTTTCTCCTGCCGGGTGTGTTTCTTATTTGGTGTCGGATTCTTTTTCCCAGCGAAAGGCGGTATTGACTTCCTTTGATCTGCCTGCCTTTTCTGTTGACGATCTGCCCAAAGAGATGCCCATCACAGCAGATATCCGGATCGGAGGTGAAGAAAATGGTCTCTTCGCCGGATAAAAAGGTTCGCCTCTTCTCTGCCTTTTATGCCTTCTTGATCGGGGCGCTTGTGGCCTATGGCAGTTTGATGGGATTTGTGACGGCGTTTTCCTTGCGAACATCCGTGTTTCTGCTTCCCCTTCTTCTGCTCTTTGACGGTCTTTTTGTCTGGCTGTTTTATACAGGAAAAGAAAAGATCGCCCGACTGACGCTTTTTTCTCTGCCGGTTGTTTGCCTTTTCTTCGGCCTTTTGAAACAATTTTCCAACCTGCTTTATCAGGTGAGCGCCCGAATAGATGAAGATTACGGCTTTGGGGTGTTGGATTTCCGCGGTGATTCTGCCGGTCTTTCTTCCTCCTTCGAGCCCTCTTTTCATTTCGGAACGGATCTGCAGCGGGTGACCCTTCCTTTGCTTGTGTTGGGCTGTTTTTTGGTGTTTGCCAATCTGTCTGTCATCTGGAAGGGAAAAAGAGCGGTGCCCGTCTCGGCGGCAAATCTCTTGCCCTTGATCCTGGCCGGAACGCTGTTGGAGGCCTTTCCCCGAATCTCGCAAATCTTCTGTCTGTTCCTTGCGGTTTTGCTGATGCTTTTGAGCAGCCATGCAAGAGGGCAGCAGGAAGAAGCGGGAAACAGACAGGTGCGTCGTTTGTTTTTGCCCACGGTGGCGTTTCTTTTGGCCCTCTTTCTGATCTTTCCCCGGGCGGGATATACCCCGGCAGATATCAATGTGTATGACATTCTGCCTGCCTGGATGACCGGAAGCCGAACCGAGAATCCGGGCGGCGAGACCGTTGCTGTGGAAGGGCCGACCGGGGAATCCGTTTCTTTGGAATCGGTGGGACCGAAGGAAACACAGCGGCTTCCGATTCTGAAACTGACACTGGAAGGAAACAGGCTTCCTTCCAACACGCCCTTTTATCTGCGGGGGCGCGCCTATGACCTTTATGACGGAAAAACCTGGGCCGGCTCGGTGGGATACTGGCCGAATGACGGTGACTTTTGGTCCGGCGACTATTTGGGTCAGGGGCGGATTGTCACCAATGTGCCACATAAAATTCGATATTTTCCCTATTCTCCGGGCGAGGAACTTTCTCTCCACCGCGGCAGG
>JAFQMB010000090.1 GCA_017421095.1 Oscillospiraceae bacterium | reverse complement strand
GTATTAAGACGATTGTATATGAGAGTGATAAGTATGCGGATACACCGAGCACCAGAGCGTCCAAACGCATGTTAAATGCAGCAGGTGTGCGCCCCACCCTGATGGTTTTCCAAAACGGAGAACTGATCAATCAGGCGCTGGGTGCCATGCCCAAGGAAAAGATTTTGTCCCTTTTGGACTGAAAAACAAAACAGGGCCTTGGAAATCCCGAGGCTCTGTTTTTGATAAAAGGAGTGTTTTGTGTGACAAATCAGGAAAAGATCAAAAGACTGTTTGAACTGCTTTCGGAACAGGAGGCCTATGCCCGAAGCATCGGAAAACTGAATTTCGATATGCTCTGCTGTGCCCCGGAAGAGGGGATGGACCAGGCCGCCGAGGATATGGCCGTTTTGGGAAAAACCTATCACAGTCTGACCCACGCGCCGGAATATGAAAACCTGATCCTGGAATTGCATGAAAATTCCGAAGGGCTGACCGATCTGCAGAAAAAGATGATCGAGCAGCGGTTTGAGAGTTATGAAAAGGGAAAAAATATCTCTGCCGAATTTGCTTATGAGATGGATGTGGCCTTCAATAAGGCATATGGTAAATGGCTGCAGGCCAAAAAGGCGGAAGATTTTTCTCTCTATCGGGATTCCTTTGCTTCCATCATCGAGTATACCAAAAAGGCCATCGATCTGCGGGAGAAAAAGCCGGAAGGATATTATAACGCCTGTTTGGATGATTATGAAAAGGGCGGAAATGAGGAACAACTGGATGCCTTCTTTGGCGCGTTGAAAGAACGGATCCTGCCGCTGATGAAGGAAATCCTTTCGGAGGGCAAGAAAATTCGGGAAGATTTTCTCTCCCGCCCCTGCCCCATTCCTCAACAGGAGGCTTTTTCCCGTTATCTTTTGGAGGTGGAAGGGCTTCGGAAAACCGCAACCGTTCTGATGACCACCGAGCATCCCTTCACCGATCATTACGGCCCCAACGATGTGCGGGTGACCACCCATTATTTTGAAGAGAATTTTGTTTCCAACATCTTTTCCACCCTTCATGAAGGGGGGCACGCCCTCTTTATGCAAAATGAGCCGGCGGAATTTTATGAAGGGTTTGTGGCGGATCATATGTCCAACGCCATGCACGAAACCATCAGCCGCTTTTATGAAAACCTCATCGGCCGCAGCAAAGAGTTTATCCATTTTGTTTATCCCAAGTTCAAAGAGCTGGGCGGCGAAACCTTTGCCGATGTGAGCGAAGAGGAATTGTATGAAGCGGTGAACATCTCTCGCCCCGATTTGATTCGAACCGAGGCCGACGAACTCACCTATTCCATTCACGTCATGATCCGATATGAGATCGAAAAAGAGTTTATGAACGGGAACATTACGGTGGATGAAATTCCCGAACTCTGGAACAAAAAATATGAAGAATATCTGGGCGTGAAGGTGCCAAATGACAGCGAGGGTTGTTTGCAGGATGTGCATTGGACGGGCAGTTTCGGCTATTTCCCCTCTTATGCCCTGGGCAATGCATACGGGGTTCAGATTCTTCGGACCATGGAAAAGGATTTTGATGTCTTTGGCGCGGTCAAAGAAGGAAAATTGGATCTGGTGCTTGGTTGGTTGAAAGAGAAGGTCTTCTCCATTGCCTCTGTGACCACTCCCGATGAATGGATCAGAGCCATCACCGGCGAACCCTTAAATCCGAATTACTATCTGGATTATCTGGAAGAAAAATATCGGTCTTTGTATCAGTTGGCATAAAGAAACCAAAATAAACAGAGCGTGTATGGGTTGCCCTGCACGCCCTGTTTTTTCTTTTCGTCGGCGGTTTTGAAGAAAAAACGGCTCCGTTTGAAAAAGTTTCTTCCTATATAATATGCTATTGTTTCCGAGGGCTTCTGGCAGCCCAAAATTTCAGATCAGACCCCCTCCCCTTTCAAAGGACGGATCACCGCCCCGGAAGCATCATCCTCTTTTTCCGAAAAAGAGAGGAGCGTCTCTTCCCATTTGTCGGGCGAAAGGGCAAACAGCTTGTCTGCCAATTCCCCCTGTGGTGGGATCAACCCATCCGAGCGAAGAAGCAGCCGATCTTCCGGGGAAAGGAAAAAGGAAAAACGGGTGGGAGAAGATTCCCTTTCTGCTCCAAGAGGGGGCGAGGTGGCAAGCATTCTTTTCACCGAAACCGAATCAAACCAAAAAGCCGCTGCACCCCCCTGCTGAAACAAAAGGCAGCGGCCCTTATTTTGGAGCAACGCAAGGGTCACCGCCACCGGCCGTTCTCCGGCTGTTTGGGCAAACCAAACCTTTCCCGTTTCCAAAAGGGCGGAAGAGGGGTCCATTCCCCGCCGAAGATATCCCTCCAGCAAAGAGGAAACAAGCTGGGCATCCGAGGCGGCCTGCTTTCCGCTGCCCATCCCGTCGCAAACAAAAAGAGCAGTTTGAGAGGCCAACGAAAAGGCAGAAACAACATCGCCGCAAAGGGTTTCCCCCTTTTTAGGGCGGGAAAAAAGCCGATAATCCCAACGGCAGGCGGTTTCGTTTCTGCATAAGGGCTCCAAAAGCCGGTCCAGACGAAGACAGGATTCGGAAAAATAAACCGACTCTTCCCCCTTTGAAAGATGAACAAAGGCATCCATGGTGTCGGAATAACCGCCCCCCCAACAGGTTTCTTTTCTGCGGCAGTTTCGACAAACCTTTTCGCTTTGGGCCAAAAGCAGTTCCAAGGGGTCTGTGGCCGGAGGGGGTTCTTCTTTCTTTTGGGGCGTAGGGGATTTTTCCCGAGGAGAAAGAAAAAAGAGGAAGGGTTTTATTTTTTGCACCGGCAAAAGAAGAAAAAGAAGGGATGAGAGCGCCCATTCCAAGCCCCGGGTAAGCAAAAAAAGGGGCTTTGAAAAGGGCAGGAAAATGAAAAGCGCAAGAAAAAACAGCGAGGCGGAAAGGGAGATGCGGTCTTTGGCAAGAGAGGGCAAAAGAAGTCCCGCTGCCAGGGCCATCAAGGCAAAGGGAAGATGTTCTTTCGCGCCCAAAAGCAAAAGAGAAAGAGAAGAAAAGAGCCCGATCACGCGGCAGAGTTCTCCCTCTTGGGCAGAGAGGAGCAAAAGGGCGAAGACCAAAAACCCCCCAAGAGAAAAAAGCGAAAAAGAAAAGGCGTGGGAGGCGACAAGAAAAAAGAAAAAGGCGATCTGAAGCAACCGTTTGCGGTGTAACACCTCTCCCACAAACAGCCATTTTCCGGCCAGGGTGAAAAAGGCGCAAAGACTGCAGCGGCAAAGGGATAAAATAATCGTTTCCATTTCCGGCGGCCAAAAAAGAAAGGCAGGCAGAAGGGTCAAAAGGGCGGCAAAAAGGGTGGGCAAAAGAAGGCTTTTTTGCCAAAAAGTGCGCAAAGGAAAAAGAGAAAGCCGAACAAAGAGAAACAGAAGCGCCGGGAAAAAGGCGGTCAGTGTGACCTGCTCTAACAACCGGGCACCGAAAAAAGCCCCGGCGGCAGAAAAAAAGAGGGTGGAGGCAGGGACGCTGCCAAAAACGGCAAAGCAGAGAGGAAGAGAGGAGATGGGCGAAAAACCCACGGAAAGAAATCCCAGAAAAAAACTCCCCAAAAGGGATAAAAGGCGAACAAAAACCGCCTCGCTCTTTTTTGTCTTCATGGTGATCTCTTCCATTTCAAAGCCCCCTTTTTTGCGCATCTGAAAGTTACTGCCTGTCCATCCTAACACAAAAAAAGAACGGATGCTGTCACTTTTTGGGGGGCGGATCAAAAGAGGAAAAAAAAGAATGGGCAGAAAGAGCCGAATTTCATAAAAAATCGGAAAAGATATGGGAAAGAAGGCCGCTTGCACTTGACTTTCGGGCTTCTTTGGTGTATGTTAAAACTAACAATGAAAGAAAGAAGGAGGGTTCTGATATGTATGATCGGACCATGACTTTCTCCCTTCAGGATGATAAGGAACAAAGCATCAAAGCAATTCTTACCGCGGTTTATGATGCCCTGCAGCAAAAGGGTTATAACCCCATCAATCAGATCGTGGGCTATATCCTTTCTGAAGATCCCACCTATATCACCACCCACAACAATGCCCGCAGCCTGATCCGCAAACTGGATCGGGACGAATTGTTGCAGGTTTTGGTGAAACATTATCTGAGCAACTGATTTTCTGTTTCAAAAAGCAGCAGCTCCCGATCCCATCCGGTCGGGAGTTTTGTTTTTTCATCAGGGAATTTTACCAGAATTTTCCGGCAAAAAAAGCCGTTTCTTCGGAAAGAATAGAGATGCCGACCTTTCGGCGAAAGGAGAAACATCAGCATGAATAAAAAAGTCCTTTCCCTGCTCGCGGCACTTTCTTTGGTGCTTTGCATGACCACCTTCTTCGGCTCCTGTAATCGAAGAGGCGAGGAGGAATCTTCTTCCCGACCCGAAACCAGCAGCCAGAGAGGTGAGGTCAGCTCCAAAGAGGAGGAGTCCTCCAAAAGAGAGAACGAATCCTCTTCTTCCCTGTTGGGAGAATTGGAGAGCGACCTTTCCGGGGCAGTCAGCGACCTGATGCCCGAGCCCTCCTCCGGAGAGACTTCTTCCGTTTCGACGGAAGGGGTTTCTCCGGATCAAGATGCCATGCAGCAGGCGCAGGGCGAGCTTTCTTCGCTGGTGGCAGGGCTTTCCACCCAAAAGGTGACCTGGGGGCCCGGCAGAGGGAAAGATGGCAATCCGCCGCCTGCCTGTGTTTCTCTGCAGCAGCAATATGGGGATCAAGGGGCCTTCTTTTTACAAAACACCAAGGAGAAAACCGTCAATCTCACCTTTGATGAGGGCTATGAATACGGTCTGACCGACGATATTTTGGACACCTTAAAAGCAAAAGAGGTCAAGGCGGTCTTTTTCGTGACCATGGATTTTGTCAACCAAAACAAAGACCTGGTGCGCCGGATGATCGATGAGGGGCATATTGTGGGCAACCATTCCGCCAACCATCCCTCCATGCCCACCCTTTCGGCAGAAAAACAGGCAAAAGAAATCCAGACGCTGCACGATAAGGTGAAAACGGAGTTCGGTTATGAGATGTCCCTTTTCCGTTATCCCATGGGAGAATTTTCCGAAGCCTCGCTGGCGGTGCTTCGAAACTGCGGATACAAGGCGGTCTTTTGGAGCTTTGCCTATCGGGATTGGGTCACAGACGATCAGCCCGATAAGGAGGCCAGTTTGCAGCTTTTGTGTGATCAGTTGCACGGGGGCGCCATCTATCTGCTCCATGCGGTCAGCAGGACAAACAGCGATATTTTGGGCGATTTCATCGACCGCGCCCGAAACGAGGGGTATACCTTTGGCGTGTTTCCTGTTTCTTAAAACAAAACCGTTGTGAACAAGCAGTTGCAAAAACGCATCTATAACAGAAAAAGAGAAGGTTCAACCGATTGGCTGTTCCTTCTCTTTCTTTTTTAGAAAGTTCTCTTACCCCGCCCTCTTACTCCCTTGCTCCCTTCCGGGAGGGAGCCTTTTTCTCCCTCAGTCGCCTGCGGTAACAGCTCCCTCTAAGAGGGAGCCTTTTTGCGGGGGATCTTGCAGTCATAGCCTCTCCCCCTGGGATGAGGTGAAATGCAGATCATAGCGGAGAGGGCAAAAGCCTTCTGCGCCAAAACCGAAAAACATCTGCTTGTATCTTTATATATACATATATTCAACAAGATGGATTTCTGCTAAAATATCTTTGAGAACAAAGCAAAAAGAGGTGTATCATAATATTATGATAAAACTAACACTGGATAAGGCGTTGGAAAAACGCGGAATCACCAGATATGAACTGGCAAAAAGAACCGGCATTCAGTATCCGGTCATCGACAATTATTATAAGAATAAAGTCAAGCGATATGACAGTTTCGTGTTAGAGAGAATCTGCGATGCCCTTGACTGCCCCATTTCAGAAATCATCCAATATCAAAAATAAAAGCAGAGCAATTTTGCTCTGCTTTTTTGCTTGTTTTTATAATGTAATTTCTCCGGCCAGATTGCGAAGAAACAACGACTCGATCTGTTTTTGATCCATCCCCTGACCCAGAGCCCACATCAATTTGGTCATGGCCGCTTCGCTGGTCATGTCCCGACCTTGAATGACTCCAAGTTCCAGCAGTTTTTTCCCAACCTGATAAACCTGCAAATCGGAAGAGTCATATAAACACTGGGTGGTTACCACCACGCTGATGCCCCGGTCCAGCGCCATTCGAATTCCCTGAAGCCCTTCGTGGAGGACATTGACCCCCCCAAGACCGAAGGCTTCAATGACAATCCCCCGATAGCCCAGATTTGCCAACATTTCAAACACAGAAGCATCCAGCCCGGGAGTCAGTTTCAAAAGGAACACACTGTTGCTCACCTGATCCATCAACTGGGGAAAACCGATCTGGGGCTGCAGGGCCGCAGGATCGATCACCAGCCCCTGATGGGTGACTCTGGCGGCATATCTGGCATTGACACTTTCAAAGGCAGAAAAGCCCGATGCCCGCACCTTCACCGCCCGACAGCCCAGCGTCACCTTTCTGTCAAAAGCCAGATAAATGCCGGGGTGACCGGATGCGGCCATGGTAAAGGCGGTGCGCAGATTGTCCGGCCCGTCAGACAAGGGATCGGCCAAGGGCAGCTGGGAACCGGTGATCACCACCGGGCGGTCGATTCCCGGCAGCATCCAGGTGAGGGCAGAGGCGGTATAGGCCATGGTGTCGGTGCCGTGGCTGATCACAACACCGTCAAACTGCAGTCGCCGCTCAAAAACCCTTTGGGCGATCTTTTGCCATTCTTTGGGGCGGATGTTGGAAGAATCCAGACACATCAGATCTTCCACCGTGATATCAAAATAACTGCGCAGTTGAGAAAGCTGCCGTTCCATCACATCTGCTCTGTGGGGTTCCAATCCGTCAAACCCGGGCAGCGAGGCAATGGTGCCGCCGGTGGTCAGCAGCAGAATATGTTTTTTGCTCATAAAAAGAGCCTCCATTCAAAACACTTGGTTTTCCAGATTATTATAACGGATCACCCCCTTCTCTTGCAACCGAAATCAGAAAATTGCCGAAAAAGGGCGAGGAGGGAGATATTCCCTTCGTCATTTTTTTGCCCACGCACCCGCGATCATGTGACGAAAAACGGGCGGAAGTGTGGCAGATGAAATGGGGAAAAAGTAATTTTTGATAAGAAAAAATAAAAAAAGGCAAAAAACAGGGGGAAAACGCTGCTTTTTTGCTTCAAAGCGCTAAAATTTTTCTTGACTATGGGAAACAAAAGGAGTAAACTAATAATAATCTCTTTTTTCAGACAGGAGGAATTTTTGTGGCACGGGTTTATAATTTTTCGGCAGGTCCTTCGGTTTTGCCCGAAGCGGTTTTGCAGCAGGCAGCAGCCGAGATGATGGATTATCAGGGCAGCGGTCAGTCGGTGATGGAGATGAGTCATCGATCCAAGGTCTATGACGCCATCATCAAAGAATGTGAAGCACTGCTCCGTCAGGTCATGAATATTCCCGAAGAGTATGACGTACTCTTTTTGCAGGGGGGCGCTTCCAGCCAGTTTGCCATGGTGCCTATGAATCTGATGACCGGCTCGGGCAAGGCGGATTTTGTGATCACCGGCCAATGGGCAACCAAAGCCCAGAAAGAGGCCGCCCGTTACGGCCAGGCAAACATTGTGGCTTCCAGCAAGGACAAAACCTTCTCTTATATTCCCAAATTGGATAAGAGCAGCTTCACCCCCGATGCAGATTATTTCCACATCTGCGTCAACAACACCATTTACGGCACCCTCTTCCATGAACTGCCCGACACCGGGGAAGTTCCGCTTGTGGGCGATATTTCTTCCTGCATTTTGAGCGAACCGTTGGATGTTTCCAAATTCGGTCTGCTTTATGCCGGCGCCCAGAAGAATATGGCCCCTGCCGGTCTGACAGTTGTCATCGTGAAAAAATCTTTGGTGGGCAAGGCTATGGATATCACCCCCACCATGTTTAATTATCAAACCCACACCGAAAACGGCTCGATGTTCAACACCCCGCCCTGCTGGTGCATTTATATCGCCAAACTGGTGTTGGAATGGATCCGGAATCAGATGGGCGGCCTGGAAGAGATGGGTCGGTATAACAGAGAAAAGGCCAAAATTCTTTATGATTATCTGGATGAATCCGCCCTGTTCAAGGGCACCGTGGTGAAGGAAGACCGTTCTTTGATGAACGTGCCCTTTGTCACCGGGGATGAAGAAAAGGATGCCGCCTTTGTTGCCGCCGCCGCCAAGGCCGGGTTTGTCAACCTGAAGGGTCACCGTTCGGTGGGCGGTATGCGCGCCTCCATCTATAACGCTATGCCCATGGAAGGGGTCAAGGCGCTGGTAGACTTTATGAAGGCCTTTGAAATGGAAAACAAATAAGACGACAGAAAGAATCTGCCGCGAAGTGAGGGAACTTTGATGAAAATCCAAACGATTAACAAGATCGCAGCCTGTGGACTGGAACGTCTGCCTGCCAATTTTGAGGTGGCTGATCAGATGGACGCACCCGATGCCATTCTGGTGCGTTCGGCTGCTATGCACGAGATGGTTTTCCCGGAATCGCTTTTGGCCATCGGCCGGGCGGGCGCCGGTGTTAACAACATTCCCATTGACCGCTGCACCTCCCAAGGGATTGTGGTCTTCAACACCCCCGGTGCCAACGCCAACGCGGTGAAGGAATTGGTGCTGGCCGGTCTGTTCCTCGCCTCCCGCAAGGTGGTCCAGGGCATTAACTGGGTGCAGGGAATCAAGGAAAACGGCGAAACGGTTGCCAAGGATGTGGAAAAGGGCAAGAGCGCCTTTGTGGGCCCCGAGATCAAGGGTAAAAAACTGGGCGTCATCGGTCTGGGCGCCATCGGCGTTTTGGTTGCCAACGCCGCGCAGGAATTGGGGATGCAGGTTTATGGCTATGACCCCTATCTTTCGGTGGATGCGGCCTGGCGGCTTTCCCAGTTTGTGAAGCACGCTGCCAGCGCAGAGGAAATCTATGCCGAGTGTGATTACATCACCATTCACGTGCCCCAAAACGATGCCACCAAGGGTATGATCAACAAAAACACCATTGCACAGATGAAAGACGGCGTGCGGATTTTGAACTTTGCACGAGCCGGTCTGGTGAACACGGCGGATATGAAAGAGGCTCTGGCCGAGGGCAAGGTTGCCTGCTATGTGGTCGACTTCCCCGAAGCCGATGTGCTTGGGGTGGAAAACATTGTCGCCATTCCCCACCTGGGCGCCAGCACCCCCGAAAGCGAAGACAACTGCGCCTGCATGGCCTGCGATGAAATTGCCGATTATCTTTTGAACGGCAACATCACCCACAGCGTCAACTTCCCCGATGTGGTGGCCCCCCGGACCGCTCAGACCCGTATCTGTGTCCTCCACCAGAACATCCCCGCCATTTTGAGCCGGGCGAGTGACATTGTGGCCAGCAGAGGTCTGAACATCGACCAGTTGACCTCCCGCAGCCGCAAGGAAAATTCCTATGCCCTGCTGGATGTGCAGGGTGCGGTTTCCGAAGAACTGTTGCAGGAAATTGCTGCTATTGAAGGGGTTTATCGCGTCCGTGCGGTGTAAGAAAAGGTGATCCATAAAGAAAAAGCCGACAAATGCGCCGGCTTTTTGAAAAGAATATCAAGTTCGGCAGAGAAGAAACTTCTCTGCCGATTTTTTTGTTTTCTGACAGAAGACGGTTCTGTCTTCTTCGTCACCTGCGGTGCCACTTCAACCACGCTGCTCCCTCCGTCACGCAAAGCGTGACACTCCTTCGAAGAAGGAGGTTTTGTTGCAAGTTCCCCGGAAAAGGCTCCCTCTCAGAAGGGAGCAATCGACCAAGGTCGAGTGAGGGAGAAAAGGCGAAAAGAAAGCCCGCTCTCGGGAGCAAATCAAACCTTTTGATGAACCTTTCCAGCCTCTTCTGCCTGGCGGCGCAGTTCCTCTCTTGCACTTTCGGGCGAGAGCAGTTCCACCTGGCCGCCAAAGCCCAACACCCAACCGTAAAAACGGGGACTGAGGGCAACGGGCGCTGTAATGCGGAAACGGTCCGGCCGATCGTCGGGAGAAAGGAAGGCATCTGCCCCGAAATAATCTACCGCCGCATTGGCCAAAGAATTGGGGAAACAAAGGGTGACCCGTTCTTCCTTGCCCGAAAACATTCCAAACAACTTGTCTGCATAATCCGAAAGATCAAAATCCAGTTCCTTGATGATGCCGACGGGCCTTTCGGAAACAGAAACCCGATCCATCCGATCCACCCGATAATTTCGGATCTGCTGATGGCGGTTGTCATAGCCCACCAGATAGGCGTTGTCTTCCACCCAGAGAATCCCTTTGACCGCCACCAGATATTCTTCTCCTCCGTGGCGATGGTGCCGGACGAACTTTCCCTGCCCCGAAAAGGAGGGGGCCCATTCAAAATAGCGGAAGGCGACCCATTTTCCTTCCGACTTTGCCCGACGGATGGCATCCAAAGAATAAAGAACCGATTCGTTCTCTCCCTTCTTTCGGCTGCCTGCCCGAAGGGAAGAGCGAAGATGGGTTCTTTGGTATCGGTTGAGCAAACCGCCCAGCTTGTCGATCAGGATGCGGCTTTTTTTATCGGTGAGAAAGCGAGAGGCCAACACCGCGTCTGCCAGGGTCATTACCTCTGCCGATTCAAACCGATCCGAAGCCAGGAAATACCCTCTCTTGGTATTCACAATGTCATATCCCGCCTCGGTCAGGGCATCCAGATCCGAATAGATGCTCTTTCTTTCGGCCGGGATTCCCTCTTCTGCCAGTTTTTCAGCCAGTTGGGTGGCGGTGAGGGGATGATCTTCGTCGGTTTCTTCGGTCAGAATACGGGATAAAACAAGCAGTTTGAGTTTTTGCCCGCTTTGTTTTGCCATACTTCCTCGCCCCCTTTTTGTTTATCAAAAGAATACCATAAAAAGAAAAAAGCTGCAACCGAAAGAGGGCTTTTCCTCTCTGCCCGGCGGCAAAAAGGCTTTTGCAAAATCCCTCTTGCAATTTTATAAAAAGGTGTTATAATGGGGAACAGCAATCAAACGCAGCGACTGAGTGCGCCTGCACGCAACAAAGACCGCCAAGAGAGCCGCCCGGCAGCTGAAAAGGGCAGCGCGGTCTGCGGGTTTGGCATTTCCCTCAAGAGTGGCGCCCTTGAACGTTTTTTGACCAAGGGGGCGACGGGGACCGTCCGTTATCACGGCACAGAGTGTTTGCGCTCGAAGCAAAAACCGGGGTGGTACCGCGGATGGATGTTCTTTGATAAAAGGCAGCCTTTCGTCCCCTTTTGGACACAAGGATTTTTTTGT
>JAFQMB010000089.1 GCA_017421095.1 Oscillospiraceae bacterium | reverse complement strand
TTGAGAGTGAAGAAATTTTCTCTGGCACCATAGGCACCCAGGGTAATCACCTGGGGCTCGTTGGGCAGTTTTTCCCCTGCAACCTTATGATATTCGGTGGCGATTTCAAAGAAACGGCCCTTTTCATTGCGGTTGCTGATGTTTCTTGCCACCACTTCCAGCATACTGGGAAGGGCGGTGGTGCGCATCACGCTGGTGTCTTCACCCAAAGGATTCTTGATGACCACACTGTCCCGCAGGGGGGAATCTTCGGGCAGATGGATTTTGTCATAATATTTGGGGCTGACGAAGGAATAGGTCAGCACCTCATAAAGACCCAGGGCGGCCAGTTTGGCAGAAATTTCGCTTGTCAGTTTCTGGCGCTGGGTGGGGATGCTCACCCCGGTGCCCCGCATCAGGGTGCTGGGGATGCGGTCATAGCCGTGAATCCGGGCAACCTCTTCCGCCAGATCGCAGGGCGCCTGGATATCGGTTCGGAAATAGGGCACCACAGCCTTGCCCAGACTGAATTCGAAGCCCAGAGATTTCAAAATCTCCACCTGCACCTTTTCAGGCACGTTGAAGCCGATGAATTCGTTCACCTTGTCGGCATCAAAGGGCACCTTTGCAGCCTTTTTGGGTTTGGGCCAAACATCGATGACCCCTTCCACCACATCGCCGATGCCAAGCAGTTCCACCAGCTGGCAGGCTCTCATCAGCGCAAGGATGGCGTTTTCTTCCGGCAGACCCTTTTCAAACCGGGCAGAAGACTCGGTGCGAAGGCCCAGTTTTCTGGCAGTCTTTCTCACCTGGGCGCCAGCGAAGCTGGCCGATTCGAAAACAACCGTATGGGTATCTTCCAAAATGCCGCTGTATTCGCCGCCCATCACGCCTGCCACCGCTGTGGGTTCCACCGCGTCGGCAATCACCAGCATTTCGGGGGAAAGTTTGTGTTCCACGCCCTCCAAGGTGGTGATGCTTTCGCCCTCTTTTGCGCTGCGGACCACAATCTTGCCGCCCTTCACCAGTTTATAGTCAAAGGCATGCATGGGCTGACCGTATTCCAGACAGACATAGTTGGTGATATCCACAATGTTGTTGATGGGACGGACACCGCTTGCCCGCAGACGCTCTCTCATCCAGCGGGGAGAGGGGCCGATCTTCACATTCTTCACCATGGCCGCCGTATAGCGGAAGCAGTCGGTGTTGTTTTTGATCTCCACCGAAAGGAAATTGTCGATGGTTTCTTTTTCTTCCTCGTCATTCTTCTTGCCGGTGACCTTATCCACCAGTTCGCCCAGAACGCCCTGCTTTTTGGGAACCTCGGGCAGTTCGGGCTGGCTCAAAGGCAGGCTGAAAGTGGCGGCCGCTTCTCTTGCAAGGCCCAAAACAGAAAGGCAGTCGGGGCGGTTGCTTGTGATCTCAAACTCCACCACCGTGTCGTTCAGATGCAGGGCATCGTGAATATCGTCACCGGGCTTGCAATCCTCTTCAATGAGCAAAATACCGTCGGCAATGGCATAGGGGAAATCGTTCACCGTCAGGCCCAGTTCCGCCACAGAGCAGAACATTCCCTCGCTCACCTCACCCCGCAGCTTGCCCTTTTTGATCTTAATGCCGCCGCAGAGGGTGGAATTATCCAACGCCACCGGCACCAGCGCACCCACAACCACATTGGTGGCGGCGGTGACAATCTGAATCTCCTGCTCTTTGCCGATGTCCACCCGGCAAACCTGCAGTTTATCCGCATCGGGGTGTTTATCAATCTTGGTGATGCGACCCACAACCGTGTTGGTGATCTCATCGCCTTCTTTATGCCAACCCTCCACCTTCGAGCCGGACATGGTCATGCCGTCACAAAAGGTTTTCACATCCAATCGGGCCACATCCACATAGTCGCCCAACCATCTCAAAGACAAATCCATTTTCTCTTCTCTCCTTTCCCGAAAAGGCCCTTAAAACTGACCGAGGAAGCGCAGATCGTTTTCATACAAATTCCGAAGATCCTGGATCTTATAACGGCGCATAACCATTCTCTCCAGGCCGATACCAAAGGCAAAGCCGGAATACACTTCCGGGTCGATGCCGCAGTTTTCCAGCACCTTGGGATGCACCATACCGCCGCCCAAAAGTTCGATCCAGCCTTCGCCCTTGCAAATGCGGCAGCCGACACCGTTACAGGCATGGCAGGCCACGTCCAGTTCGGCGGAAGGCTCGGTGAAGGGGAAGTGATGGGGGCGCAGACGGGTTTTCACATCTTCGCCATACAGTCTGCGGGCAAAAACCTCCAAAACACCCTTCAAATCGCTCATGGTGATGCCCTTATCCACCACCAAACCCTCGATCTGATGGAACATGGGGGAGTGGGTGGCGTCCACCTGGTCGCTGCGATAAACCCGGCCGGGGGCAATCACCCGGATGGGGGGCTTTTGATTTTCCATGGTCCGCACCTGCACCGGAGAGGTCTGGCTTCTCAACAGGACGGTATCATCAATATAAAAAGTATCCTGATCGTCTCTTGCGGGATGATCTTTGGGGATGTTCAGCGCTTCGAAGTTATAATAATCCAATTCCACTTCCGGCCCGGAGACCACGGAAAAGCCCATGCCGGCAAAGATGGCCTTCACCTCGTCAAGCACCTGGGTGATGGGATGCAAACCACCCGTCTGATGGCTGATCCCCGGCAGGGTCACGTCAATTTTTTCCTTTTCCAGCCGTTCGTTCAGGGCGGCGGCCTTCAATTCGCTCTCTCTTGCTTTCAGGGCGGTTTCCAGGGTTTCTCTCACCTTGTTGGCCAGTTGCCCCATCACCGGGCGTTCTTCGGCAGAAAGGCCGCCCATCTGTTTCAAAACGGCGGTCAGCCCACCCTTTTTGCCCAGCAAAGAGACCCGAACCTCATCCAAAGTTTTCAGGTCGGATGCGGCGGCAATCCCTGCCAGACCGCTTTTTTCCATCTGTTCCAGCTGTGCTCTCATTGTCAATCTCTCATCCTTTCTTGTGCGCTCAAACGGCTTCTCTGAAAAAAAGAAAAAAGCCTTCCTCCTCCTGTCAGACACAAAAAAATCCTTGTGTCCAAAAGGGGACGAAAGGCTGCCTTTTATCAAAGAACATCCATCCGCGGTACCACCCCGGT
>JAFQMB010000088.1 GCA_017421095.1 Oscillospiraceae bacterium | reverse complement strand
CGGGGATGTGCAGCTGCATCTTGGCAGCCAGCTCGGGGAACTCCTCGTTGAGGACCTGCTGCGCCTTGTCCAGGAGCAGGGATCCGCCGGTACCGGAGGTCACGCGGCCCATGATGAGCACGTGCTTGATATCATAGAACAGGGCATAGTAGGCGATGGCATAGCCGAAATAGATACCGATGCTCTTATAGATCTCGGCAGCCTTTTCGTTGCCTTCGATCATTGCCTTCTGGACAACCTTCAGCTTTTCAGCGGGAGAGAGGCTCTCATCCAGCTCGATGCCGGCGGCGGGAGCAAGTTTGATCACGCCGTCCTGAGAGAAGTATTTCACGCCGCAGCCGATGTCGCCGGACCATTCGTCTGCCATGGCATCCAGGCTGTAATCCACGGGGGCAAAAGCCAACTCGTTGAGCCAGCCGGTGATGTTGCCTTCCCCGTCCACATAACCGACGGCTTCGCTGGTGCCCATCGCCACACCCAGAACGTTGTTGTCTTCCAGGTTCATGGCGCCGGCCAAAGCGGTCACGTCACCGTCGTTGGCCACTTCCAGCGGCACATCGCCGATTTCCATGGCCACGTTGATGTACATATTCATCACGTGCTTTTCCAAGTCTTCGTCAGAAACCTTCAAGAACATGCTGGCGACCAAGATGCGGTTATCCACATAAACGCCGGCAGAAGAAACGCCGATGGCATCCACTCTGGGCATATGGGAAGCAGCGGTCTTCATGGCTTCCAGAATGCCGTTGTAGTGATACATGGGATCTTCGGTGATTTTGGGGAACCAGACAACCTCTTCGGAATAGACACATTCACCGTCGATCACGGCGCTGACCTTCCGGTCGGAACCGCCGGCATCAAAACCGATGCGGCAGCCGTTGAGGTGACGGCCCACAGGAGAAGAGGCTTCGTGGGTCTTGGGTGCATTTTCCACAGAGCCGGCATTTTCCACCACAAAGGGCTTTTCATAAACTCTTGCCATAAAGTCGGCATCGAATTCTCTGGCACCGCCCTTGCAATAGGCAGCGGCGATGTGTTCATAGATCTTATCGTCGCCGGCAACGATCACCTTCCAACCGCCGCGCACCCACAAAAGGGTTTTGACGATCCGTTCGGCGAAACGGGCATTTTCTTCCTCGTGGCCTTCGGCAAACACCTTCATTTCAAAGGCGCTCACAAAGCCCTGGTTGCGCTCCACCGCAACAACCACTTTTTTGGCACCGGCAGCCTCGGCAGCGGCCTGGAATTCGCGGAACACCAGACTCATGGACTGGAAGCCGGGGTCGAGAGACGGAACAAACTTGGCATTCAGTTGCATGATGATTCTACTTCCTCTCTGCAGAAATTGGTTTATAACGCCGACCGAAGGGTCGGGTGCTTACATCAAACAGTATACCATAGAAAATTTTGGTTGAAAAGGGCGAAAGATGCTTTTTTGCCTTGGATTTTTGAGATTTTTTCAGATCTCGGCCTGGGCAAGAAGCGCTTCCAGCTCTTTTTTGTTATAACGGTATTTCTTTTCACAGAAGTGACAGCAAAGTTCGGCCTTGCCATCCTCTTCGATCAGCTGGCGAAGCCCTTCCTTCCGCAGGGTCAAAAGGCCGCGGTCGGTTCGCTCTCTTGTGCAGTCACACTGATAGGAAACCGTCTGCTTGGAAAGAATTTGCGGAGAGAGCCCTTCCAGCGCCTTGATGCAGATTTCTTCGGGGGTGAGCCCCTGTTCCAGCATCACGGTGACCGGCGGCATCGCCTGCACATTCTTTTCCAACTGTTCGATGGTTTTATCATCCCCACCGGGCAAAACCTGCAACAGGAAGCCGCCCGCTGCTTTGGGGGTGAGATCGGGGTTGACCAAAACCCCCAATCCACAGACGGTGGGAATCTGTTCGCTGGTGGCGTAATAGGCGGTGATGTCTTCTGCCACTTCGCCGGAAACAAGGGGAATCTGCCCCACATAAGGCTGGGTTTCGCCGTTATCCCGGATGACAGTGAGAAGGCCGCCGCCCAAAAGTTCGCCCTTTTCGTCCCGGCCGCAGATGACGCCGCCCACATCCAACTTGCCCTTGTCATTCAAAGGCAGATCGGCAGAGGCGTTGAAGGGATAGCCCTTCACATGGCCTTTGGCGTCCGCTCCCACAAGAAGACCGCCGACTTCCCCCGAACCTTGCATTTTCAAGGTCAGCCGATCGTTTTCGCTTTTGAGCAGGGCGCCCATCAGACCGGCAGCGGTGAGCAGGCGGCCCAAGGCTGCGGTGACGGTGGCAGAGGGGCGGTGGATCCATTCGGCTCTGGCCACCAGATCGGTGGTGTCGGCGCAGAGGATCATGCAGGAGCCATCTTCGGCGATGGCGTGAACCAGATTGTCTGTTTTTTGAACAGATTTGTTATCAAAAAGAGAATGGGCCATAGTTTTGAAATCGCCTTTCAAAAATCAAATATTGAAAAAAGAAGAAAAGCCCTTTCGTTCTTTCATTAGCGGGAAAGGGCAAAAGCCGCGATTTCAAACCCTGTTATCTGCCAAGCAAAACGGCAGAACCCCTTTTCAGATTCTCAAGCTGGGTCTGGGCCAGATTTTTCTTATCCGACACGGCGGAATAATAGAGTTTGATCTTGGGCTCGGTGCCGGAAGGACGGATGGCAACAGAGCAGCAGTTGTTCAGAATCAGTTTCAAAACCTTGGAAGAGGGCAGGCCGGTGGGACGGGTTTCGCCGGTGGCAGGCTTGGTGATGGTTCCGGCGGCATAATCGCGCACCTCGACCACCGGAACGCCACCCACCTCTTTGGGAGGATTGGCAAGCAGATTGGCCATAATCTCGCTCATGGTCTTCATCCCGTCGGATCCTTCATAATAAAGGTTATCCTGGGCATCCAGATAGAAACCGTAGTTGGTGTAAAGTTCATTCAAAACCTGAAGCAGGGTTTTGCCCTGGGTTCTGTAATAGGCGGCCATTTCGCAGATCAAAAGGGCGGTGCAGACGGCATCTTTATCTCTTGCGTGGATGCGGGGGAGATAACCGTAACTCTCTTCAAAGCCCAGGATATAACGCTCGGTTTCGCCTTTGTCTTCCAGATCGCGGATCTGTTCTCCGATGAACTTGAAGCCGGTGAGCACATCCCGCACCTCACCGCCATAGGAGGTGACGATTCTGTCACACATGGGGCTGGTGACGATGGTCTTGATCAGGACCGGTTTTTCGGGCAGGGTGCCCTGTTCCAGACGGGTGGAGAAGAGATATTCGCAAAGAAGAACGCCCATTTCGTTGCCGGTGACCCAAACCGGGCCCTTGTCGGTGGGAAGGGCAATGCCCACACGGTCACTGTCCGGGTCGGTGGCGATCAGAATGTCAGCCCCTTCGGCCGCCATCTGTTCGGTGCCCAGTTTCATCGCTTCGGCGATTTCGGGGTTGGGATAAGGGGCGGTGGGGAAGTTGCCGTCGGGCAGTTCCTGGGCCTTGACCACGCTGACATTTTCCAGCCCGGCCCGCTTCAAAAGGTTGCGGACAGGCAGATTGCCGGCACCGTGCAGCGGGGTATAGACCACTTTCAGGCCGCTTTTCTTCAAAACATCCTTGCGCATCAAAACCTGCAAACAGGCATCTTCAAAGGCTTTGTCTGTTTCTTCGGTCAGCAGGCAGATCTTGCCGGCTTCCAAAAGGCTGTCAAAATCTTCGAAGTTGCAGTCGGCAAACAAATCCAGTTTGCGGATTTCGTCCATCACCACTTTGGAATCTTCCAGATCCAACTGGCAGCCGTCGGGGCCATAGGCCTTATAGCCGTTATACTTTGCCGGGTTGTGGCTGGCGGTGATCATAATGCCGGCGTCACATTCTTTTTGACGGATGGCAAACGAAACCATGGGGGTGGGGCGCAGGGAGGGATAGAGATAAACTTTGATCCCTCTGGTTGCCAACACCGCGGCGGAAACTTTTGCGAATTCTTCCGAATGGTTTCTGGAATCATATCCGATGGCAACAGCCGGAGCGGCCTTCTTCTTCAACAGCATGGCAGCCATACCGGCGGTGGCTCTTGCCACGATATAGCGGTTCATCCGGTTGGTGCCGGGGCCCATCACGCCGCGGATACCGCCGGTGCCGAATTCCAGTTCGGTGTAAAAGGCTTCGTAAACTTCTTTTTCGTCCATCTGCTCCAACTGAGAGCGCAGTTCGGTGTCCTCCACCTTTTCCAACCACAACTGATACAATTCCTGCACGTTCATCTTCCGATCTTCCTTTCTGAAATAGGTAATGATACAAAAAACAAAAGGGACAGGGGAAACGCTTTTTATGATCAAACGTTGAAGCGGAAGAGCACCACGTCACCGTCTGCCATGACATATTCTTTGCCTTCGCTGCGCACCAGGCCCTTTTCTTTGGCGGCGGCAAGGCTGCCGCAGGCGATCAGATCTTCGAAGGCGACCACCTCGGCCCGGATAAAGCCCCGTTCAAAATCGCTGTGGATCTTGCCGGCTGCCTGCGGAGCTTTGGTGCCCTGTTTGATGGTCCAGGCTCTGACTTCCGGTTCCCCGGCAGTCAGATAACTGATCAGTCCCAAAAGGGCATAACAGGCGCGGATCATCCGATCCAAACCGCTTTGTTCCAATCCCAGTTCGGAAAGGAACATCTCTTTGTCTTCGGCGGTCATATCCGAAATGTCTGCCTCCATCTTGGCACAGATGGGCAAGACCTGGGCATTTTCGGCGGCTGCCTGTTCGCAGAGTTCCTGATAAAACAGGTTGCTTTCAATGCCGTTCATAAAGTCATCTTCGCTCAAATTCGCGGCATAAAGCACCGGCTTTGCGGTGAGGAAGGAAGACTCGGCCAAAATTTCGCTTCCGGCCTCGTCGGTTTCAAAACTGCGGATGGGAAGCCCCTTTTCCAGATGGGCATAGGCTTCTTCCAAAAGCGAGAGGACAGCCCCGGCGGATTTATCCCCCTTGGCGGCTTTTTTGGTGCGGTCGATGCGCCGTTCCAGCATTTCCATATCCGAAAAGATGAGTTCGGCGTTGATGGTTTCCATATCTCTCTTGGGGCCGATGGAACCGTCCACATGGATGATGTCCCCGTCTTCAAAACAGCGGACCACGTGGCAGATGGCGTCCACCTCGCGAATATGAGAGAGGAACTTGTTGCCAAGACCCTCGCCCTGAGAAGCCCCCTTGACCAGACCTGCGATATCCACCACTTCCATGGTGGCGGGGGTGAATTTTTTGGGGTGATACATTTCGGCCAAAACATCCAAACGCTTATCCGGCACGCTGACCATCCCCACATTGGGTTCGATGGTGCAGAAGGGATAGTTGGCGCTTTGGGCGCCGGCGCAGGTGATGGCGTTAAAAAGGGTCGATTTTCCCACATTGGGAAGACCCACGATCCCGAGTTTCAAATTAACACATCCTTTCACTCATTCCTATTCATTATAATATGCAAAAAGAAAAAAGGCAACGCTTCCGAAGGGGATTTTCCGGACAAAAGAGCCATAAACCTCGGAAAAATCGAAAAAATTCCTGAAATTTCCGTTAAAAATCGAAAAAAAGGTGTTGACAAGCGACGTTCTTGCCGTTATAATAAACAACGCTTCACCGCGCAAGTACGCAAAAACGGACCTCTGCGATGGAATGAGCAAACAGCGCTGTAACGCCGGTGACAAAACCGTCAGCGCAAGATATGGCGGTATAGCTCAGTTGGCTAGAGCATGCGGTTCATACCCGCAGTGTCATTGGTTCGAATCCAATTACCGCTACCAGACGGCCCGTTGGTCAAGTGGTTAAGACTCCGCCCTCTCACGGCGGCATCATGGGTTCGAATCCCGTACGGGTCACCACAAAAGAACACTCCGGTTTCCGGTCATAAAATTGAATATGGCCCGTTGGTCAAGCGGTTAAGACTCCGCCCTTTCACGGCGGCATCATGGGTTCGATTCCCGTACGGGTCACCACGAAAGAAACCTCTTTTGTCTACCAAGACAAGAGAGGTTTTTTGTTTGCTTGAACAATTGATAGGTTTTTGGTATAATCAGTTCGACAAACTTGAATAGGTCGAACTGTTAGGCAAAATTAAATGTGCTATTCATCGCTCAAAGCGTTGTAATAAATATATGATAGAAAGGATGTTTGTTTATGAGAAAAAATATGAGGTGTGTTTGGAGGATGCACAAAAACTAATCCTCCAATAAAAATTTGCGGAGGACACAAAGATGGATTTTGTGAAAATTAAAACAGAAAATTTTGAAGAACTAACGAAACTACAAAAGGCATATAAAGTTGAAATTGGAGAATGTATGCCTACCAATGCAGAACTGGAAAGTTTAAGAAATGCGATTGAGAATGAACAGATACATTTTTATGGATGTATATGCGATAACTCACTAATTGCGTGCTGTTCAATATGTTTGATGTATTCAACTTTCAATTATGGTAAATCTGGAGTATTTGAAGATTTTTATATTCAACCAGAAT
>JAFQMB010000087.1 GCA_017421095.1 Oscillospiraceae bacterium | reverse complement strand
TTTGTCCCAGGTGGCATCATCCCAGTTTTTCACCAGCCAAAGAGAAAGGAAGGTGCCTTTCAGCGGCACAGGGGAACGGCGGCATCGATAGGTCGATTTCATAATCTTTTCCCTCCTTGAAATTTGGACGAAAATGACAAAAATACAGCCTGCCTAATGTAATTTGAGGGGCTTTCAAAAAACTCCTCTTTTCAGCCCTATTCTATTTTTATCGCTCTAAAAAAACAAGGTCAGCAAATGCGAATTTTGTTATCTCAATTTGCTATTTTTTCGCAAGCCGGCTTCCTGAAAAGCCAAATGGGATAAGCCAATCTATTAGCCGGATTATTCGGCTTTCTCGTTTTGGGATAAGCAGATATCAAATGCCAAAAGATCTTCACTCAGCCAAGCACTTTCCACCCGGGAAAATCCGCCCTCTGCCTCCAATGCAGAAGAAACCTGCTGCAAAAGATGGCCTCTTTCCCGTTCGCTGACCGTTTCGGGCTGCAGCAATCGAATCAAGGCCGCAAAGGCTTCCAACTTTTTACCCCATTTTTGTTTACAGCCGTTATCTGCCACCTGAAGAGTGAAAGTTGCCGCCTCGATGGCATCCTGCCGATCCTTTTTCAGAAGCGCAAAGAAAAAGCGGTCGATGCCCCAAAGATAATCCAATTGAATGGGAGAAACGCGGCTGTTCATCTTTTGCAGTTCCCGTTCCATCCCATCTGTATCCTTTCGCATCCGATACAGCCGCACTCTGGCATCGTCTATTTCAGCATCGGTGCCCAAAAGTCGCAGGCCCTTGGTCTGCAAAAGGCGCTCCAGTTCCCCGTCATCTGCCGTTTCTTCCAAACAGACCTTGATTTTTGACCGGATTTCCCCTTGTTTTTTCAGTTGCACAAACAAAAGAATCACCAGAATCAGCATCCCCAAAACAAACGGCCACGGCATGATTTTTCCTCCTATCCCCCAAAAAGAGATTAGGGGGCTTTTTATTTGTATTATATCACATCAAAGCCAAAAAGTATAGTCAAAGACTCCCGGCTTTTACAGACCAAAAAGAAAAACACCCCTCTCTGCCGGTGGACAGAAAAGGGCGTTTACTTTTTGATTTTTCAGGCAAGAAACAATTCCAAAAACATCATGGGAAGAAATCCGCAAAGAATCCCTAACACTCCCCAGAAGGGCAGTTTTTCTCCCAAGGCGCCGGGCAGAAGTTCAAAAAACACCGCATAGATCATCGCGCCGGCGGCAAAGGCCAAAAGCAGCGGAACAACCTGAACCAAAGAGGCGGCGATCAAAACCGCAACCATACCGCTGACAGGCTCCACTGCCCCCGAGAGAACCCCCATCAAAAAGGCGGATTTTCGGCTTCTTCCCTCTTTTTGCAGAGGAACACTCACTGCCATCCCCTCGGGCAGGTTTTGCAATGCAATCCCAAAGGCAAGGGCAGCCGCCGGCGCAAACATGGGATCTGACACCCCGGAAAGAGAGGCAAATGCCAACCCCATAGCCATCCCTTCGGGGATGT
>JAFQMB010000002.1 GCA_017421095.1 Oscillospiraceae bacterium | reverse complement strand
ATGAACTCAATTGTTAATCTCTATCGTTCTGGCATCATAATCAATCTGAACAGTCGCCTTCATCATCCCTTCAAGAAATTCAAGAACAGAATAATAATCCACAAAGATTTCATCACCGAGTTTCTTTCGGCAGATATAGCGACCTTTGGGCTTGGGAATTCCATAATTATATTCATGCAGATCGAATTCAAACTTCTTTTTTTGATAGGATATCACAATTTTGTTGTCGTTTGACCAAGTGATTTTTGCTCCCAACTCCCTCGCAACTGCAAGTAAAGGGATATTTACATATTGTATTGGAGCGTAAAAACTGATCGTATCGGAAATCACCTTTCCGTTCACGATTACAGTGCCTGTTGGATTGTTGATATAACGCGTTGTATCCGATTCATCAGATTCGATGATTGCACCCATAAAATATTCCAAAAAATGGCTTATATTGATCAATCCAATGTATATTTCTTCTTCCTCTACTCGGTATTCCCCCCAACCATATCCGCCCGGTGGAGGAGAAAAGCCAAAACTCCGTTTTGTTGTATCAAGCACCTCGATTCTATTTTGATATTCGACCCTAATTTTTCCGTCTTCATCCCAAGTGACTTTGCCACCCAACGCTTCCACCGTTGCAATAAAGGGAATCATATCCTGATCATAGTAAAAACCAGGTTCTAAATTTGTTGATACCGCCTTGCCATTTATAATTAGAGTGATATTTTCACGATTATCAAATGCGATCGGCGGATAACAGTCATATGGATCCGGCCGCTCAATTCGGGCATGCATAAATTCGGATAAGAATGTTTGAACAGAAGGATCATCGACATACAACTCTTTTCCCTCAATCCGGCGAACATAGCCGGTTGCGCCTGCGGGAACCGGAAAACCAAAGGTGGCATCGGTTGTATCAATCGTCCTTGTTTTTCCTTTATATTCAACCTTTACCTTCTTTTCATTCGTCCAGGAAACAGTGGCCCCCATTTTTTTCAGCACTCGAAGCAAAGGAATCTCCACATAATCATCCGTTAAGTTATATCTATAATTATTGATGACATACTCGTCGTTGTCATTAAAATCGGTTCTCGTGTTAACAACCATAATCACTTCCATATATTCATCCTTATCATCATTGTTAACAGGTTTTGAAGATACTTCAGGCTTTTTGGAAGAGGTTTCTGCCGGCACCGAAGATAATTCCGGCTTTTTTGACGAAACCTCCACCGGGATGGATGTTACCTCTTCAATTTGCGAGGATTCTTCTTCTGAAATCGGTTCGGAGGCGGGTTCGGAAGATACTTCGGAAGCGGGTTCAAACGAAGAAGATTCCTCTTCACTCACAGGATCACAGGAGGAAAAAACAAGAGCGGTCATCAAAAGCGCTAATAACAGTGCAAGCAGTTTTTTCATATTCAAAACCTCCTTTTTTCATCTCGCATAACAGCCAAAACAGCCGGTTCTTACACCCTCTAAATACCACATTTTGGTATATTTTTCAAGATGCTTCGCCGATGTTTGGATACTGTCACAAATTCGCCCATCCTCGTTTGTTTACCTTGACAAAAACCGCCCCGGCGGTTTGCCGGGGCGGTGGTGGTGTTTATTCTTCCGGAACGATCATCGCTGCTTCCAGATAATAGCGTTTTTCTCTGGCGTGGCCCATAGAAAAGGTTTTCCTGGGCAAAGAACCATATGCCAGCACTGTGGGGAAGAGATCTTCTTTTTTCATATTCGGCAGCAAAAATCCCACCCGATCCGACCCTTTGGAAAGAAGAACCGTCTCCTCCTCTCCGTGGATATAATCGATCTCCGCCTCGGGATGCTTTTTCAGATAATCGTCCAAAAAGGCCTGCAAACTGCCCACCGCCAAAAGATGGGGCGGATTTTCCAGGGTCACGGTGGTCTGCACACCGTCGGCAATCATCTCAAACTGCTGTCCGGAGCAAGAAGCACCCTCCCTCAGGCCGTTTTCGGCAAAAAAGAGTGCCATTTCTTTTCGCAGCTCTTCGGGAGAAACCCCAAACATCACCCGATGGATGGGAGCAAACTGCAACGCATCACTATGCAGATTTTCCAGTTCCGCCAAAACAAAACGGCAGGCGGCAGCCTCTTTGCTCTCTGCCCCGTATTGCTGCTTTTTTTCTTCATAATATTGCTTTGCCGCCGCCAGAGAATGATTGCCATCCCCCACTGCCAAGGCCATCACCGGCTCATTTTTTCTGCCATAACGGGCTTCAAAAGCCGCGGCAGAAGAAAAATCATCCAACCCGGAAAGGAAGGTCTTTTTGGCCTCGTCATCCAACAAATAGCCCGAGATGTGTCCGCCCTCTTCCATCAGGTCAAAGTCATAAATCATTTCCAGTTCCGCTTTACGGGCAGAAATCTGCTCGATCAAACTTTTTTCTCGATCATCGGCCAAAAGCAGAAGATGGGGCAGTTCCATTGCCGCCTCTCTTCGCATCTGAACCCGGGCAGGCAATCGGCTGGCCACCGTTTCTTCGGTGGCGCGCACCGCAGGCTTGGCACCCTTTTGATAATCATAAGCCTCCAGATCCACCCGGCCCACGATCCCTTCCCGGATCTGCCCATCCTCCAGACTGCGACAGACAAGAATCATGGCATCGGGCAGTCTTTTGAAGACATCATCTGCCAGATAGACGCGCATATTTTGGCCGATCTCTTTGCCCTTTTGCGCCAGATCCACCGATTCAAGACCACATTCGGGGCAGATCAGATGCAGGGTGCTGGGGCTGTCACCGACATTCTTTCTCACCCGTTCCCAGTATTCGGGATCACTTGTGAACTGATCGCAGGCAATCACACTCCAGGCAGGATAGAGCGCATCCTCTTTGGGCAGCAGAATATCGGCAGGAACAAACAGATTTTTCATATCAAACACCCTCCTTGGGAATATAAACGGCAAACAAAAAAGAATAAATCCGGCAAAACAAGGGCAAACTGGAAGCATCAACCGGAAAGGAGAAACCGGAAATGGAAAATTACGGAACATCATGGGATTCGAAAACCAAAGCCTATTTTGATTCTCTGCCCAAACTTTTGCAAGAGAGTATCATGCAAAGCGGTGTGCGCATTCAATCGGAAGCGGATTTGCGAATTTTAAGCGAACAGCTCTCCAAAACCGCCAAACAGGCAGAAAAATGAAAAACAGGGTTTCGAAAAGAAGGGGTCAAACGACCTCTTCTTTTTTATGATACCTGCTTTTGCCATTCTTTGCAAGAGAAAACAAAAAAATCCCTTTTCCTCTTGCGTTTCTTTCGAAAAAACATCCTTTCTGCTTTTATT
>JAFQMB010000086.1 GCA_017421095.1 Oscillospiraceae bacterium | reverse complement strand
GATCTTGCCCTTGCAGTTGGAAAGGGAATAGGGGTCGCTTTCGGTCAGATAGTAAAAGGGGGCTTCAACCTCGCCGCTGCCGCCGCAAAGATACCCCTTGCAGGGAATGCTCTTGCCGTCTACAGTCAGTTCCGCCAAGGAAATGTCTGCCAAATCCACCTCAAAGGGCATCAATTCAGCCTTCAGCCCCAACTCATAACAAACATCTTGCAGATATTTTACCGCCCGCAATTCTTCTTCGCTGCCGCCGGTGCGAACAAAGGCGGTTTCTTTTATGATCTGTCTGATTTTTGCTTCATTCATTTGCAATCTTCCTTTCCGGAAAAGGGATTTATTATATTATAGAGTATAAAAATGCAGATTGCAACCGTTACACCACAGAGAAAAGACCCGACCGGCAAGATGGTCGGGTCTGATAGACTGCAATCAATTTTTCTTCCAGGTGCCGGGCAGGAAAGTGAGAACCAAGGGGAAAATTTCCAGTCTGCCCATCAGCATGGCAAAAGAGAGAGCGATCTTTGAAAAGGGAGAATAGGCGGCATAGTTACTCACCGGGCCAACCGCACCGAAACCGGGTCCGATGTTGTTGAAACAGGCAAAGGTGGCCGAAAGGTTGGTTTCCAGATCAAAGGGCTCAAACGAGAGTAAAAGAAAGATCATAGCGGTGGTCAACATATAGACGGCAAAATAGCCGCTGACGCTGCGCAGGGTGGTTTCATCCAACTGTTTGCCATCCAGTTTGATGGTGTTGACCGAACGGGGGTGCAATAGCTGACGGATTTCTCTGTGGATCAAGCGGAAGAGAATGATCACCCGAGAGACTTTCAAGCCACCGGCGGTGGATCCGGCACAGGCGCCGATGCTCATCAAAAGCAGCAGAATCACTTTGGAAAAAGAGGGCCAGAGATTAAAATCGGTGGTGGCATAGCCGGTGGTGGTCATAATCGAAGAAACCTGGAAAGCCGAATGGCGCAAGGCTTCGGCGAAAGTGGGATAAAGCTGCAATACATTGATCGTGACCAAAATCACTGCTGCTACAAAGATCCCCAGATAGACTCTGAGTTCGGCGCTGCGGAAAAAGGCTCTGATTTTTCCGATCAGTAAAAGATAAAACAGGTTGAAATTGATGCCGAAAAGCAGCATAAAGATGGTGATCACCCATTGAAGATAGGGGCTGTAAGAGGCAATACTGTCTGCTTTGACACCGAAACCACCGGTGCCGGCAGTGCCAAAAGCGTGGGTGACGCTTTCAAACAGATTCATTCCGCCAAGCAAAAGCAAGAAAATCTCCAAAAGGGTCAGCGCAAAATAGATGATATAAAGGATCTTGGCGGTATCTTTGATTCGGGGAACCAACTTGCCGAAAATGGGCCCGGGCATTTCTGCTTTCAGAATATGGATAGAACGACCCGAAAGATCCGGCAACACTGCCATTACCAGCACCAATACCCCCATACCGCCGATCCAATGGGTGAAACTGCGGAAGAAAAGCAGTCCGTGACTCATCTCTTCCACATTGGCCAAAATGGAAGCACCGGTGGTGGTCAAACCGCTGACCACTTCAAAAAAGGCATCAACAAAATTCGGAATCTCGCCGCTGATGACAAAAGGTAATGCCCCGATGACCGAGAAGAGCAGCCACGCGGCGGTAACGATCAAAAACCCTTCCTTCACATAGATGAGTTTCTTTTTCGGTTTGCAAAATAATGTGCCCGGCAGGCCGAGAATCAAAGAGATGCCCAAGGTCCATAAAAAGGCGGCATAACAGGCCTCTCCATAGATCAGAGAAACCGCCAAAGGCAATATCAGCAAAACGGCTGCCAACAGCATCATTCGGCTGATGGTGTAAAAAATCATTCGATGATTCATAACGCTTGTTCGCCGCCTTTATCAAAGCAAAATGTCAGAAAGATCCTGCAACTGGGTGCCGGCACCCAAAACGATAACATGATCGTCTGGGAGGATCACATCGCTACCCGAGGGGATGATGGCTTTTCTGCCCCGCACGATGCCGGAAATCAGAATGTTCTTTTTCAGGTTCAAATTTTGCAGCGGAATATTCAACCCGGGGAAATCGGGGGTCACAATGAATTCCAAAGCCTCTGCTCTGCCGTCCATCAGTTTATAAAGGGTTTCCACCTTGCTGCTGCCCAAAGAGTTTTTCAACGCTCTGGCATAACGGGAAAGCACATCGGAAATCACCTTTTTGGGCGAGATGATGCATTCCAAACCCAGCTTTTCTGCCATAGAGCCCAGTTCGTTGCTGTTGATTTTGGCGATCACCTTGGGAACCCCCTGTGCCGCAGCAAAGAAGGAAACCAAAATGTTCCCCTCGTCCATGCCGGTCAGAGAAAGGAAGGCATCCATTCGGTCGATACTCTCTTCCAGCAAAAGTTCCTGCTGTACTCCATCTCCTTCAATCACCACAGCGCCGGGCAACAGGGCGGAAAATTCTTCGCAGCGGGCAAAGTCTTTGTCTACCACCTTCACGGCAGAGCCGTTGTCCATCAGCATTTTGGAAAGGTAATAGGCGGTTCGGCTGGCACCAAGGATCATCACATTCTTGGCGCTTTTTTGCATCAGACCGATCTGCCGCAACAACTTGTGAATTTCGGTGGGGGTGGCGGAGATCCCGATGCGGTCGCCTTCCTGCAAAACAAAATTACCGTCAGGGATATAGACATTCTCGCCCCGCTGCACCACACAGACCAAGAATTTTGCGGAATATTTTTTCCGCAGTTCCATCAAAGAATGGCCGCTTAAAACCGATTCGGGACGCAACACTACTTCCACCATTTCATAATTGCGTCGGGAAAAGGTTTCCACGGTGATGGCAGAGGGCATTTTCAAAATTTTGAACAATTCCTGGGCCGCCAAAAGTTCCGGGTTGATGGACATGGAAAGATCCAGATGGTGGCGCATAAAACTCAAACTCTGGTCATTGTATTCGGGGTTGCGGATGCGGGCGATGGTGTGTTTTGCTCCCATCTTTCGCGCCAAAAAGCAACAGAGCATATTGAGTTCGTCTGATCCGGTGACTGCAACAAGCAGTTCGGCCTTTGCAATGCCGGCCTCTGCCAGAAGTTCGCAGTCCACCCCGTTGCCACAGACACCGATTACATCATAGGTGTTGGTAATGGCTGAAATGACTGCCGGATCCTTGTCGATTACGGTCACATCAAATCCTTCGGCAACGAAATCTTCGGTTACGGTGGTGCCGATTTTTCCGCAGCCCACAATCACGATCTGCATATCCATTCTCCTTATGAAAAAGATGTTGCATCGAAATAAGTCAGTATCGGACGACTTACTATAACACATTTCGCAGCAGAAAAACAGGTTTTTCGAAAAAAAGAAATAAAAATCCCACGAATCCTATCGGCCGAATTTCTAAAATGGCTTTTACAAGGAGAAAAAGAAAGTCGATAACGGAAAGATTTTTCTTCTGCAAAAGAAAAAGCCACGGCTTTTGCCGTGGCTTTGGGGTGAACCGTTTTATTTCACAATGCCCAGGAATTTCAAAATGCAGAGAACAATGCCGACCAGGTTATAAATGCCGATCAAAGAACCCAGCAGACTGAAGATGATGCCGACCACAGGAATCTGTGCCAACAAACCGATCAGCCAGCCTACCACAGCAACGATCACCAGGAAGATGACCAACTGGACAATCAGGGAAACAACGTCTTTTTCCTTCACTTTGAAGCAGGTGGGCCAAATTTTCTTCAGCAGATCCATAACAGAAAACCTCCTATATCTATGATAGATTAAATTTATTTTAGCACAAATTTTTATTTTTTGCAAGAAAAATACTGAAATTCAGCAAAAGAAGGAGAGAAAGGCAGAAAAAATCCTCATTTAGACGAAAAAAACTGAATTTTTTGAATGATTTCTTTTTTTGTTCGATGACCGCGAAACTTGCAAGGAAATGCTGGCTATGGTATACTATGCGCATACAAATCAGAGGTGAGGGATAGCTTTGGAATTTTTGAAAATGTTGGAATCTGTTCGGACCCCGTTTTTGGATCGGTTCTTCTCGTTGGTCACCATGTTGGGGGAAGAAACCGTTTTTATCGTGGTAGGGTTGGTGTTTTTCTGGTGCATCAATAAGAAACACGGCTATTACATCCTGTCTGTTGGCTTTTTGGGAACGGTGCTTAACCAGTTTCTGAAACTGCTTTTCCGCGTGCCCCGGCCCTGGGTGCGGGATGAAAAGTTTACCATTGTGGAATCCGCAAGGGAAGAGGCCACCGGATATTCTTTCCCCAGCGGTCACACCCAAAGCGCCGTGGGCAATTTCGGTGCTATTGGCCGCATCAACAAGCATCTTGCCGTCCGGATTCTTTGTGCTCTCGCCTGCCTATTGGTTCCTCTTTCCCGGATGTATTTGGGGGTTCACACCCCGGCAGACGTCATCGTTTCTTTTGTGATTGCCTTGGTTTTGGTTTTCGGCCTTTATCCTTTGGTGGGCAAGGCGTTGGAAAGCAAACGGGGAATGCGCATCTTTTTTGCCTCGTTGACGGCTGTGGGCGGTCTGTTTCTGGCTTTCGTTCTCTTGTATCCCTTCCCGACAGATACCGATCCGGTCAATCTGGAAAGCGGTGTGAAAAACGCTTATAAGATTTTGGCCTGTGTCCTTGGTTTGTGGCTGGCTTATGAGGTGGACGAAAAGTGGACCAGGTTTGAAACCGATGCTGTTTGGTGGGCGCAGGTTTTGAAACTTTTGTTGGGTCTTCTTCCCATTTTGGCCATCAAATCCGGTTTGAAAGCGCCCCTTTATGCCCTCTTTGGCGGAAATTTCTTGGCCGACGGTGTACGCTATTTCCTTCTTGTGGTCTTTGCAGGCTGCGTCTGGCCTTTGACCTTTTCGTTTTTTGCCCGATTGGGAAAGAAAAAATAAAATTCTTCCACAAGCGCCCCTGCAAAAAGCGGGGGCCTTT
>JAFQMB010000085.1 GCA_017421095.1 Oscillospiraceae bacterium | reverse complement strand
GGCTTCCTGCAGCAAAAGAAGAAGCGCGCACCGCCCCAAAAGAGAGGATCGGTTTGCCGGGGGAATTTTTGAAAGGGCGGCGGCCTTTTGACAGACCGATTCATCGGAAAAATCATCCTGAAGCACCAAAACCTGTCCGAAATTTTCCGGCGCATAGCGAAAGGTCAAAGAATTCACCCCTTCTTTTTTGAAAATCAAGGGCGCCGTCTGCCCTTTTGGGATCTGCCCCGTTCGGAGGCTGTCGGGCGGCTTTGCTTTTTGGAATTCCTGCCGCCGGGCCGCTTTTCGGTTGCTTCTGTTTTCTGTTTCATCGTGGGTTTATCGGGGGCCACCAGACAATCCTTTCCGGTGCCGATGAGATCAAACCGACCGGCCTTTTTTAGAGCAGAAAGCACAAGCTGTCTGTTTTCGGGGCGGAAATATTGTAAAAGCGCCCGTTGCTCTGCCTTTTCCTTGGGCGTGCGTGGCACATAAACAGGCTCCATGGTATAAGGATCCAGCCCGGTATAGAACATACAGGTGGAAACGGTTCCGGGGGTGGGATAAAAATCCTGCACCTGTTCAGGGTGCAATCCCTCTTTTTTCAGAAAGACAGCCAGTTCGATGGCGTCTGCCATGGTGCTTCCGGGATGAGAAGACATGAGATAGGGAACCAGATATTGTTTTTTTCCAACGCTTTGGGTCAGTTCATAAAAGCGCTTTTTAAAACGGTTATAAACCTGAATCGGCGGCTTGCCCATCCGTTTGAGAACATTCTCGGAACAGTGTTCGGGGGCAACCTTCAACTGGCCGCTGACGTGATGCTGCACCAGTTCTTTGAAGAAGGTTTCGTCTTTGTCGGCAATGAGATAGTCGAACCGGATGCCCGAACGGATAAACACCTTTTTCACCTTGGGCAGCTGGCGCAGTTTTCGCATAAGCGAAAGATAATCGCTGTGATCCACCTTGACCGCCGGGCAAACAGAAGGGGCAAGGCATTTTTTATCCGGGCAAAGGCCTCTTTTTTCCTGCCCTTCGCAAGAGGGGGCGCGGAAATTGGCGGTGGGGCCGCCCACGTCATGAATATAGCCCTTGAAGTCGGCCATTTCGGTGATGGTTTTGGCCTCCTTGATCACCGATTCGTGGCTGCGGCAGGAAATCTTCCGCCCCTGATGATAAGCAAGGGAACAGAAGTTGCAGGCACCGAAACATCCCCTGTTGTGGATGATGGAAAATTTAACCTCCTCAATGCCGGGCACCCCGCCCAGTTTTTCATAAGAGGGATGATAATCCCGCATAAAGGGCAGGGAATAGGTTTTGTCCATTTCTTCGGTGGTCAAAGGGGGCATGGGCGGATTTTGCACCACAATAACATCCCCGTGTCGCTGAATGACCCTGCGGCCTCTGGTGGCATCGTGTTCCGCCTGTTGAATCCGGCAGGAGATGGCATATTTTTCTCTTCCCTTGTCGGAATCTTCCGAAACCGCCTCAAAAGAGGGGCATTCTTTGGAAGGGCCGGGCTGATACTGGGTGGTTTTCACTGCATACATCGTCCCCAAAATGTCACATAAGGTGGATTTTTCCGCACCGGCATTCAAACGGTCGGCAATCTCTACAATGTGTTTTTCTCCCATGCCATACATCAGAAGATCTGCTTTGGCATCCAAAAGGATCGAGGGGCGCACCCGATTGTCCCAGTAATCATAATGGGCAAACCGCCGCAGCGAGGCTTCCAGCCCGCCGATGGCGATGAAAATTTCATCCCCAAACAATCTGCGCAGATTGCGGCAATAGACAATGACCGCTCGATCGGGTCTGGCCCCCGCTTTCCCCCCGGGGGTATAAGCATCGTCGCTGCGTTTTTTCTTGGCGGCGGTATAATGGGCTACCATGGAGTCGATGTTGCCGCCGTTGACCAAAAAGCCCAGCCGCGGAATCCCGAAGCGGGTATAATCTTTATCACTTTGGGGCTGGGAAAGGATACAGACCCGATAGCCGGCTGCCTCCAACACCCGCGAGATGATGGCGGTGCCGAAAGAGGGGTGGTCCACATAGGCGTCGCCGGTGACCAGAACAAAGTCTGCCACATCCCAGTTCCGCTGCAGCATTTCTTCTTTTGTAATGGGTAAAAAGGGCATACCATTTTGCTCCTTGCGTCAGATTTTGAAAATCTTTTGTTTATGATACCACATCTGAAAAGAAAACACAAATCCTCCCTGTCTGTTTTTGCGCTCAAACCGCCAAAAAGACCCCGAAGCCATCTGGGCCGCGGAGTCTTTTGTCTTTCTTGTAGGATCTTTTTTTGACCGCCTGTCAGGCGATGGGGTCTTCCAAAAAGGTGACCAGTTCCGAAAGGTTTTTTCTCTTTTTGGGGCGAAGTTTATCCCCTTCTTTGGCATACCCCAGCGCAATCACCAGATGCACCGGCTGATCCAGACCGCAAAGGGCCATGAGTTTTTTGCTGTCCAGCCAGCCGAGAATACAGGTGGAAAGGCCCAAATCACAGGCTTCGGCGGTGAGATAGGCGGCCAAAATCCCCATATCGATGGAACGGTAGTCAATGCCCTTGAGTTTGCTGCCCAAGGCGGCGGTTTTGACATATTCCTTTTCCGAGATGACAAGCAAAACCGGAGCATCGGAAACAAAGGCATTCATCCCCATTCCCATGGTGGCCTTGGCAGCGGCCTTTGATGCCGATTTTTGGCAGACGGTGATGTGATAAGGCTGACCGTTGCAGGCAGAGGGGGCCAGCCGACCGGCTTCCAACAGGGCGGCGAGCTTTTCTTCCTCCACCGGCCGGTTGGGGTCAAAATTGCGGCAGGATTGACGCGCGTTTGCAATTTCGGAAAAATTCATCTTTTTGAATGCTCCTTTTTCAGGCGTTTTCGCTCAGGCAGCGGAAGACGGTGGCGGTTCTGGCAGGCAGATAGGTGTAAAAGCCGATGCGGCCATCCCCTTGCACATCTGCCCGATAGCGATAGGTGCGGTCAATCCGATCATAGCCGCCGAAGGCCGGGTCATCGGTGGTGAGGGTGACCTCGAAAATCCCCTCTTTTCCTGTGGGGATGAAATATCCTTCAAAGGACTGAGAGGGATGGAAGTTGAAGGCGAAGAGAGCATCGCCCCGTTCATAGATCATCACCTTATCCCCCTGGTGCATCCAGCGGTTGACAGAGGGGGTTTCCAACACCCGATCCCGTTTCAGAAGTTGGATCATTGCCTCATCAAAGCGGTTGAGATCGGCATACCGAAGCAGTTCGTTTTCCACCAGATTCCATTGTCTGCGGCAATAATGATAGCTCCAGCCGTTGCCTTCTCTGGGGAAGTCGATCCACTCGGGATGACCGAATTCGTTGCCCATAAAGTTCAAGTAACCTTCCCCTGCCACAGAGGAGGTGAGCAGACGGATCATCTTGTGAAGCGCAATGCCGCGGCTGATGACAGGAGAATCCCAAAGCCTTGTCATGGAATGATACATTTCGGCGTCGCAAAGACGGAACATAATGGTTTTGTCCCCCACAAGAGCCTGGTCGTGGGATTCGCAATAGCCAATATTCTTTTCCGCCGGGCGGCGGCCGATCAGTTCATACCAGATCTGCAGAATATCCCAGTCTTCATCCTTTTTTTCTTTTAAAATTTTGATCCAAAGATCGGGAACGCCCATGGAAAGGCGATAGTCAAAGCCGATGCCCCCATCC
>JAFQMB010000014.1 GCA_017421095.1 Oscillospiraceae bacterium | reverse complement strand
GCTCAAATTTTGCCTCTTTTCCAATCCTTGCAGCGAACGGGAAAAACTGATCCGTTTCGGTGTGTTGATTGTTTTGGCAATTTTGATTTTAGACACCAGATCCCGCAATGCGCTTCTTTGTTTTTTGCTTTTCAACGGTTTGGCACTTATTTATCACTTCCGCGGTTTCATCGAAAAGAAAACAAAATTCAAACTTCCGATGCGAATTGGGAAATATCCGGCGTTGGGAATCGCCTTTGCCCCCATCCTGTTTGTTATTTTTTATATGCTTTTGGTAAACAGCAAACTGGTGAACCTTCTCCTTGGTTTTCTTTCCGGTGAGGGGAAGGATTTGGATTCTCGGGTGAAAACCTGGCAACCGGCCATTGATGCTATTTTTGATTCTCCGCTGATCGGTTCATATTATCAGATTTCCGAGGGTACCGGTGTCTCCCAGATGCATAATACCCATTTGGACCTGGCTGCTTCATACGGAATCCCCGTGATGGTTTTCTTTTGTCTGCTTTTGACCTTTTATCTTTATCAAAGAGAAAAGAATTATTCCGATAAAAAGAGTTTTTTCTTCCTTTTGGGGTTTATCTGTGCCCTTATGCTTGGCATCTTTGAAGCCGCTTTGGTTTCCGGCGGAATGGGAATCTATCTTTTTATGGGCATTTTCCTGTTGTTGGCCAACCCAAACAGGGCAGAGGATGAGGTTATCTCTTTTGGAAAGATAAAGAAAAACATCAAACAGGTTTTTAAAGGCAAAAAGACGAAGTCTTATGGAAATCAGTGAGGGATTCAGGATGAATTTGGTTTTTATCAGCAATTATTTCAGCCATCATCAGCAGCCCCTTGCCGATGCATTGTCCCAAAAAACCGATTTTACCTTTCTCGCTACTGAAACGATCACCAAAGAACGGCAGGAGATGGGATGGGAAGCGGTAAAACCACCCTATCTTTGTGAAATGGAATTGGAGCCGGAACGGGCAAAATTACTGCTTTCCAAGGCAGACGTTGTGATTTTGGGAAATGCCCCCGAATGGTTGATTAAAAAATGTGTCAAGGAGAAATCCTTGATACTTCGGTATTCTGAACGTCCACTGAAAAAAGGACCGGAAATGAAAAAGTTTTTGCCCCGTTTGATCAAATGGCATCTTTTATACCCCCAAAAAAAGCCTGTTTATCTTCTTTCTGCCGGCGCATATGCGGCAAAGGATTATGCTTCCTTTGGTCTCTTCTCCGAAAAAGCATATCGCTTCGGTTATTTTCCGCCTCTGCGAAATATTTCTGATTTTCAGACATTTTCCCGGAAAAAACAGCCTTCCTCTATCCTTTGGGTCGGCAGATTTTTAAGTTGGAAACATCCCGATGCGGCCATTCGCGCCGCCGCCCGGCTGAAAAAAGAAGGGATTTCCTTTACCCTTGATTTCATCGGAAGCGGGGAAATGGAAGCCACCCTTTTGCAGATGGTTCACACTTTCGGTTTGGAAGACCGGGTGCATCTTCTTGGGACAACCTCACCGGAAATGGTCCGAAAAAAGATGGAAGAGAGCGAGATTTTTCTCTTTACCAGCGATCGGAATGAGGGTTGGGGCGCTGTTTTGAACGAAGCAATGAACGCCGGTTGTGGGGTGATTGCAAATTCCTCCGCCGGGGCGACCCCTTATTTGATTTGCGACGGATTCAACGGTTATTGTTATTCGGATCAGGAGGATGAGCAACTTTATCAAAGGTTAAAAAGCCTTCTTCTTGACCGAGAAAGTTGCAAAAGACTGGGAAAAAACGCTTATGAAACCATTCAAAACCAATGGAATGCCGGGGTAGCTGCTTCCCGTCTTTTGGAATTAATCGACACTCTTCTGGCAGGAGAGAAAAGATTCGAACGCTATACAGAAGGCCCTTGCAGCATCCATCGACCGTTATGAGAGGAAGGAATTGTTTATGACGCTGGAATCCATCAAACGCCGATTGGTCTATTTTTGTGTCAACCATATTTTGGCCGGACCTCATTTTTTTGAAGTGAAAAGAAATCTTCTGTGTTCCATCGGCCATCGTTTGGGGGATCGCACCAAAGTGGTTGGCCCCCTCTTTTGCAGCGGAACGCTGGAAGTGGGAGATGATTGTTGGCTTGGCCGAAACCTCTCTGTGGAGGGTTGCGGCTATGTTGAAATCGGAGATTGCTGTGATATTGCGCCGGATGTGATGTTTTTGACCGGCGGCCATCTAATCGGCGAGAAAAACCGCCGGGCAGGGCAGGGGGAAACCTATCGTATTCGAGTGGGAGAAGGCAGTTGGATCGGTGCCAGAAGTACCGTCGGACGAAATGTAATGATCGGAGAAGGTTGTGTGATCGCCGCTTGTTCCTGCGTGATGAAAGACACCCCGGAAGATACTTTGATGGGCGGTGTTCCCGCAAAGGAAATAAGGAAGTTATAAATTTATGAATCCGAAAAAGCTTTTTCAAAACAAAACCCTGCAAAATGCCGGTTGGCTGATCGGCGGAAGGATCACCACCAAACTGCTTTCCTTTTTGGTCGGGATTCTGACCGCCCGATATCTCGGCCCGGCCAATCAGGGTTTGATTGAATATGTTGCCGCATATATCACCTTTTTTGCCTCTTTTTGTAATTTGGGCATCAATTCGGTGATCATCAAGGTTTTTTCCGATC
>JAFQMB010000084.1 GCA_017421095.1 Oscillospiraceae bacterium | reverse complement strand
GAAGCCCACGGAGCAGATTATGATGCAGCTTTATCCCGAAATTTATGCCTGCATCGGCTGCAATGCCTGCACCAAGAGCTGCACCCAGGAATTGAACGTGATGCAGTATATCGCCTATGCACAGCGGGGCGAATTTGAAAAGTGCGCCGAAGAATCTTTCGACTGTGTGATGTGCGGCGTTTGTTCTTCCCGTTGCCCTGCCGGCATCTCTCATCCCCAGGTGGCCATGCTGGCCCGTCGTTTGAACGGCAAGTATCTGGCTCCCAAGTGCGGCCATTTGGAAGACCGTGTGAAGGAAATCGAAAACGGCACCTTCCAGGAACTGCTGGAGGCTTTGATGCAGAAGCCGGTGGAAGAGATGAAGGAACTTTATAACCACAGAGAGATCGAAAAATAAGGAGGGTTTGCCATGTATTCCGAAAAATTTCAAGAATCCATCCGGGCAGTTGAAGCAGCTCGTGAGGCAAACATCGCCTATGAGCCTGCCAGAATGACCGCCAAGGAAAAGGAAGATCTTCTGGCCGCTTATCATCCCGACTATCGTCAGGATCAGTTTGATGTTCTGCAGATCGGTCCTAACAAGGGCGAAAAGGTTCCCAAGGAACTGGCCGAGATTTTGCAGGCAGGCAGCCGCATCAAGAGCGCAGAGATCGATCTCTCTGCCCCCGATTATGATGTGGATGTTCTGGTGATCGGCGGCGGCGGTGCCGGTGCATCTGCGGCTATCGAAGCCCATGAAGCCGGTGCCAACACCATGATCGTCACCAAACTGCGCATCGGTGATGCCAACACCATGATGGCCGAAGGCGGCATTCAGGCTGCCGATAAGCCCAACGATTCTCCTGCCATCCACTTTTTGGATGCTTTCGGCGGCGGCCATTTCGCTGCCAAGCGGGAACTGCTTTATAAACTGGTAAACGATGCCCCCGAAGCCATTTTGTGGCTGAACGAACTGGGCGTTGAATTCGATAAGATGGCCGACGGCACCATGGTGACCACCCACGGCGGCGGCACCTCCAGAAAGCGGATGCACGCTGCAAAGGACTATTCCGGTGCTGAAATCATGCGGACTCTGCGGGACGAGGTCCTCAACCGGAAGATTCCGGTGGTGGATTTCACCGCAGCCATCGAATTGATTTTGGATGACAAGGGCAATGCCGCAGGTGCTGTTTTGCAGAATATGGAAACCGGCGATCTGCTGATTGCCAAGGCCAAAACCGTCATCATTGCCACCGGTGGTGCCGGCAGAATGCATTACCAGGGATTCCCCACCTCCAACCACTATGGCGCTACTGCCGACGGTTTGGTGATGGGATACAGAGCCGGTGCCAAGCTGCTCTATGCAGACACTTTGCAGTATCACCCCACCGGTGCTGCCTTCCCCGAACAGATCTTCGGCGCTCTGGTGACCGAAAAGGTGCGTTCTTTGGGCGCCAAGCTGGTCAACCGGGACGGTAAGGTGTTTATGCATCCTCTGGAGACCCGTGACGTGGCTGCTGCTTCCATCATTCGCGAGTGCAGCGACAGAGGCGAAGGGGTTGACACCGGAAGCGGCCAGGGTGTTTGGCTGGATACCCCGATGATTGAAAAAATCGGCGGAGAAGGCACCATCGAAAAGCGCATTCCCGCTATGATGCGGATGTTCGCCAAATATGGGATCGATATCCGCAAGGAGCCCATTTTGGTTTATCCCACCTTGCACTATCAGAACGGCGGATTGGACATCAGCGATGACTGCATGACCACCAATGTGGAAAATCTGTTTGTGGCCGGCGAGGCTGTCGGCGGTATCCACGGACGTAACCGTCTGATGGGCAACTCTCTGTTAGACATCATTGTTTTCGGCCGCAGCGCCGGCAAGAATGCCGCCGCCAAGAGCCGTGAGGTTTCTGTGGGCGAATTGACCCTTGCCCATGTGGACCGTTTTGAAGCCGAGCGCAAGTCTGCCGGTGTCGAATCCGATTCCGTCTCTCCCAAATTGCTGCCCGACTATCGTCACACCCGCTGACCGGGCGCGATATTGGCCGCCTCTTTCCTCTGATTTTTGAAGAATGAGGCGGAAAACATACTTGTTAATGATAGGTGGAATCAAAAATGATTGATTATTTGGGCTCGGTTTGCGGGTCTATGTTGGCCACCGTTGCGGTTGCTTTCGCCATTGCAACGCTGGGCTATTTGGTGGGTGGAATTGAGATCAAGGGTATTTCCTTGGGAACTGCCGGCGTTTTGCTGGTTGCCCTTGCTTATGGAATCCTTTCCAATTTCGTCCCCTCGTTTACCATTGGCGCTACCGAGATCACCCTTTTCAGTGACAGCATCAAGTCCCAATTCGGAACCATTTCCAATTTGGGAACCGCAATGTTTGTCACCGCGGTGGGTCTGATTGCAGGGCCGAAATTCTTCCGGACGTTCAATAAAAAATCTCTCTCTTATATTTTGATGGGGATTATCATCATCGCGGTGGGCGCAGGGGCTGCCATTGTCATCATCCTCCTCACCGGTGAAGATCCCAGTCTGGTGGTTGGTCTTTTGACCGGCGGCCTGACTTCGACTCCCGGTCTTTCTGCCGGTAAAGAAGCTGCCGAACAGATGGGCGCCAATGTGGAAGGCCTTGTGGCCGGCTATGGCATTGCCTATCTTTACGGTGTGCTGGGTGTGGTACTGTTTGTGCAGATCATTCCCAAACTTTTGAAGGTGGATATGGAAAAGGAACGGGAAAACTTCAAAGCCGCCAATGCCATCACCATCAAGCCCATCACCCGGAAACTGACGGATCTGGATCCTTTTGGATTCTTCCCCTTCTTCCTGGCTATTGCGTTTGGCTATGTGATCGGCTCCATCAAGATTCCCGGTATCAATTTCTCCCTGGGCGCTTCCGGCGGAACCCTGTTTGCCGGCTTGATCATCGGTCATTTCGGGCACATCGGCCCCATCAACTGCACCATCAAAAAAGAAACTCTCAATTTCTTCCGGGAATTGGGTCTGGTTCTTTTCCTTATCGGGGCAGGGGTTCCCGGCGGTGTGAACTTTGTTGCCAACATTAAGCTTTCCTATTTCCTCTATGGCATCATCCTCACCACCGTTCCCATGATCGTGGGCTTTGTTTTGGCCAAATATGTTTTCAAACTGTCGGTCTTCAACAACCTGGGCTCCATCACCGGCGGTATGACCTCCACCCCTGCGCTTGGTGCGCTGATCAGCAGTGCCGGAACTGACGAGGTTTCCTCTGCCTATGCTTCCACCTATCCTGTGGCGCTTGTGGCGGTTGTGTTGGCCTCGAAACTGATCATTATGTTCTTCTGATTGCTTTTACAAAAAGAAAAAACCTGCCGACAATCGTCGGCAGGTTTTTGTGCTTTACAGGGGAGGACAACAGATTGGGGCGCATCGGTCAGAATAATAATTCGGCCAAAATCTGATTGGAAAGGGTATATCCCTTTGGGGTGAAGGCCAAAACATCCTTTTCCAGGGTTAGAAAACCAGCGTCAATCAAAGGTTTGGCCCGCAGTCGCAACCGGGTGAGCAGTCGGTTAAACCGTCGTTCCAAACGGGAAAGATCAACCCCTTCTTTCAGCCGCATTCCCAAAAAGAAGACCTCATCAAAATCTCCTCCTGCACCCAAATCCTCCGGAGTAAGGGTTCCGCTTTCGGCCTGTGTCAAATAATCGGAAAGGGAATCGGAAAAGGCATAGCGTCTGCCATCCAAAAAGCCATGTGCAGCGGGGCCGAAGGCAAGATATTCTTCGCAATTCCAATATTTTAAATTGTGTCGGCAACGGCCGTCTTTCTTGGCAAAATTTGAGGTTTCATATTGAAAAAAGCCCAATTTTTCCGCCATTTCGCAAAGAAGCAGATAGGTATCCGCCATAGTTTCCTCATCGGGAAGAGAAAGGCTGTCCTGCTTGGCAAAAAATTCGGTACCCGGTTCGATGCTCAAAAGATAGGCCGAAAGATGGTCGATGGGAAGAGATGCCATTTTTTTGATGGAATCCTTTAAACTTTCTTCGGTTTGATGGGGAATCCCCACCATCAGATCGCAGGAAAGATGATCAAAACCGGCACAATGGGCTGCTTCGACGGTTTTGATGGCTTCTTTTGCCGAGTGAATCCGACCAAGTGCGGCCAGTTCTGTATCCTGTAAAGACTGTACCCCAAGGCTCAAGCGGTTGAATCCGGCGGCACGCAGAGAAGAAAGGGAAGAGGCATCCACCGTTCCGGGATTGGCCTCCAGCGTGATTTCGGCATTTTTATCTAAATGAAAACGGTCGTTAATGGTCTCCAGAAGGAAAGCGAGTCCTGAAGTCCCCAAAAGGGTGGGAGTGCCTCCGCCGAAAAAGACGGTATCAATCTCAAATTCCCGCCCCGGCTGGAACTGTCGGATGGATGCGGAAAGCGCCCGAACATACCGTTCTTTCATCTCTTCTGTTGCAGCCATGGAATAAAACGAGCAATAGGCGCATTTTTTCACACAAAAAGGGATATGGAGATAAAGTCCCCGGGCCATAGGTTCACCGCCTTTTTTGAAAGTCTGAGAGAAAAAGGCACACAAGAAATCTGTGTGCCTTTTGAAAAATCAATCTTCGGAATCGAATTTAAGGACGGCCATAAAGGCTTCGGGCGGCACTTCCACGCTGCCCAGCCGGCGCATCTTCTTTTTACCCTCTTTCTGCTTTTCCAGCAGTTTCTTTTTCCGGGTGATGTCACCGCCATAACATTTGGCCAACACATCCTTGCGCATGGCACGCACCGTTTCACGGGCAATGATCCGTCCGCCCACAGCCGCCTGAATGGGCACTTCAAACATCTGTCGGGGGATGTTATCCCGCAATTTTTCCGCGATCTTACGGGCCCGCTCATAGGCCTTGGCCTCATGGAGAATGAAGGAAAGCGCATCCACCGGGTCTCCGTTGAGCAAAAAGTCCAGTTTCACCAGTTTGGAAGGACGGTATTCCTTGAATTCATAGTCCAGCGAGGCATAGCCACGGGTGCGGGATTTGATGGTATCAAAGAAATCATAGATGATCTCGTTCAGCGGCAGAGTGTAATGCATATCCACTCGATCGGCATCCAGATAGGTCATCCCCAAAAATTCGCCCCGACGGTCCTGGGTGAGGCTCATAATGTTTCCCACGAATTCCGAAGGCACCAGGATATGAGCATCCACAATGGGTTCCAGCGCTTCGGCAATGTTGGCAGGATCGGGATAATTGGCCGGGTTGTCGATCTCAAGCTGGGTTCCATCGGTCAATTTGATGTGATAGATAACGCTGGGGGCGGTGGTGATCAGATCCAGATCAAATTCCCGTTCCAGCCGTTCCTGAATGATATCCATATGCAAAAGGCCAAGGAAGCCGCAGCGGAAACCAAAACCCAATGCGATGGAGGTTTCAGGCTCAAAAGAGAGGGCGGCATCGTTGAGCTGCAGTTTTTCCAATGCATCCCGCAGGTCGCCGTAACGGGCGCCGTCCAACGGATAAATGCCGCAATAAACCATGGGCTGCACCTGTTTGAAACCGGGCAGCGGTTCGGCAGCGGGAAGCAGGGCGCCGGTAACCGTGTCACCCACCTTGGTATCCGAAACGGTTTTGATGCTGGCGGTGAAATATCCCACCTGACCGGCAGAGATCTCGTTTTGGGGCATCAGCTGCAGCGGGCTCATTGTCCCCACTTCCACAACCTCAAACTGGGCGCCGGTAGCCATAAAGCGAACGGTCATTCCCTTTTTCAGCGTGCCCTCTTTGATGCGGACAAAGACCACAACGCCTTTATAACTGTCATAGACCGAGTCAAAGATCAATGCCTGCAGCGGAGCATCGGGATCGCCGCTGGGAGGAGGACAGTTCTGCACCACATCTTCCAGCACCTGATGAATATTCAAACCGGTTTTGGCAGAGATGCGAGGAGCGTCCATCGCAGGAATGCCGATCACATCTTCAATCTCTTTGCAAACCCGTTCCGGGTCGGCGGCAGGCAGATCGATTTTGTTCACAATGGGCAGAATTTCCAGATCCGCTTCCAATGCCAAATAGGTGTTGGCCAACGTCTGGGCCTCGATTCCCTGGGAAGAGTCCACCACAAGCAGAGCCCCTTCGCAGGCTGCAAGCGAGCGGGAAACCTCATAGTTAAAGTCCACGTGTCCGGGGGTGTCGATCAAATTAAAGTCATAAACCTCGCCGTCATCGGCCTGATACTGCACCCGGACAGCCCGGGCTTTGATGGTGATGCCCCGTTCTCGTTCCAGGTCCATATTATCCAGCAGCTGTTCTTCCATCTCGCGCTTGGAAACGGTTTGGGTCTGTTCCAAAATGCGGTCTGCCAGG
>JAFQMB010000083.1 GCA_017421095.1 Oscillospiraceae bacterium | reverse complement strand
TCATTTCCTCTTCGGGAAATTTTCCATAGGCGATACAACGGTATTCCCGATCAAAATCATGTTCCTTGATTCGTTCTGCCAAACGCTGATGGGTGAAATCGTTTTTTGCCACCAGCAAAAGGCCGCTGGTATCTTTATCGATTCGATGGACAATTCCGGGGCGCTGCACCCCGCCGATACCGCTCAAACTTTCCTTGCAATGATAAAGAAGGGCATTGACCAGCGTTTGATCCGGATGGCCCGCCGCCGGATGGACAACCATCCCCTTGGGTTTGTTGACCACCAGAAGATCCGCATCCTCATATACCACATCAAGCGGAATATTTTGAGGAATCGCTTCGGCCAATTCCGGTTCGGGCATCAAAAGGGTCAGTTCCTCGCCCCCTTTGAGCCGCAGATTTTTCGAAGGCTTTTCCCCTTCCAACAGCAGATCACCCGAAAGGATCAACTGCTGCACTCTGCTGCGGGAAAGTTCAGGCAAAAAATCACTGACAAAGGCATCCAACCGCCGACCGGAAGCCTCATTTGGCACCATAATTTTAACTTCTTCCATCCTGTCTCCTCCCGGTTTATTCCGAAAGGGCAGGTTCATCGGCCTTTTCGCTTTCTTCTGCCGCTGCCTTTTCGGCCGCCCGTTTCAGTTCCGCTTTGTTCAAAAAGAAGCAGACATAAATCAGACAGAAAACAGCCGAACAACTGATCACCATATCCGCCAGATTGAAGACCGGGAATTCAAAGAAGGAAAACTCCAAAAAATCCACCACATAGCCAAAGCGCAGACGGTCAATCAAATTGCCCAGCCCGCCGCCGGCAAACAAGAGAAAGAGCACACAGAGCACCGGATCTTCGATGACTTTGGTGAAACTGATGATCACCAAACCCACCACCATCACACCGGTCAGCCCCAGCAAAACCCACTTGTTTTCTGCAAACTGACCCCAGGCTGCCCCCTTGTTGGTCACCCATTGGAAATTCAAAATTCCCGGGATAAAATCAGCATACCCGATGGGATAGAGATATTGGATTGCAAAATACTTGGTCAACTGATCCAAAAAGATCACCAGCACAGCCGCGATGCAGCCGCCCAATCTGGCTTTGGCAAGTTTGCTCATGCTCTGTTTCTTTCCTTTTTTGTTGAGATTTATTCGGTCTCCATGGCAATTTTCAGCATTTCCTGCTCCACATCATCCGCCTCAGGTGCCACAGCGGCTTCCTGTGCTTTGGTTTCTTCTGCAGGAACGGGCTCTTCTTCCGGTTCTTCGGCAGGCAAACGCTTGATGGTTTTGACCTGCTCTTCATAAAGGGCCAGCAACTTAGAACGGAACCGACTGTTTTCCTTCTGCAAACGCAGATATTCCGCCTTTTCCTTTTCCACTTCTGCACGGACGGCATTCACCGCATCAATGGCCTTTTTCTCGGCTTCGCGCAAAATCTCTTCTGCCTGAGCCTTGGAATCTTTCACAATCTTATCGCCGAAGCGCTGGGCACCCAAAAGGGCGGCGCGCAGGCTGTCTTCATCGGCACGGTATTCTTCGATTTTTTCGGCCAAAACGATCATTTTGCTTTCCAGCGCTTCCTTTTCTTCGGTCAGCGTGCGAATTTGGCCTTCCAATTTTGCCACATAAGCATCCACCTCTTCGCTGCGGTAAGCCCCTCTGCCGACACGGGTGAAATTGGCACCATAGATGTTGTTCATAGTCTGCACATCTCCTTTTTCATTTTTCAAAACCGACCTGCAAAAGGCAGATCAAAGATATTTTTGAACCATTAAGATCACACGGCCTTTTCGGGTTTCGCCCACAATCTCCGGCAGGCGAAATTTTCCATAATGCCGGATGCTCAAAACCGACGGAAGCCGCAGCTTTTTATCTTCTTCCTCCACCACTCGACCGTCTACCGAAACGGCTTTTTGAAGGATCAGTTCACAGGCTTTGGTGCGGGAAAGATTGGTCAATCCCGAAACCACACAATCCAGCCGCAACGAGGCAAGAGGCAAACGAGTTTCTTCAAACCGTCGCTCAAACCCTTCGGGCAACGACTCGGCCAACTGCCCTTTGACCGGATATCTTCCGATGGCGGAAAGCTTGGCCAACTCCCGGGCAAGATGGCTTTTGACAAAAACCGCCGCCAGCCCTTTTTGCACCAGAATATCCCCCAAACAATCCCGTTTGATTCCTTCACCCATCAAAGCACCCAGCACATCCCGATGGCTGATGTTTGCTTCCTCGTCAAAGGAAAACAGAATCAAAGACAGAGGAAATTCCGGTTCTTCCTGCCAAGAGGGAACAAAGGTGAGCATCACCCGTTCCGCCTCGTCATAGCCGCCGAAAGTCCGAACGATCTCTCTTCCCTCTTTTGGCAGGCAGGCAATCAGTTCTGCCGCTTCAAAAGGGGTCAAGAAGCCCAAAAAGCCGGGGATTCCCTGTTCGTTGCGCTCCCAAAGATCAAACATTCGGGAACGCAAAAAGCCAAACTCCTGATTCTCCTGCGGCATCAGAAATAGATCCCGTTGTTTTCCAGTTCATCCAGCAGATCGCCCATAATATCCACATTATAAGGGGTGATGATAAAGGTGCTGCTGGCGACCCGTTTGATCTGGCCGTTCAAAGCATATGCCACACCGGAAAGGAAATCCACAATGCGGCGGATCACATCCTTGTTGGCCGATTCCAGATTCAAAACCACCGTGCGCTTATTGGTCAGATGATCGGCGATGGAAGGGGCATCTTCAAACCGCTCGGGTTTCACCAAAACCACCTGCAACTGGGTGGTGGCATGAATATTGACCACCTTATTGCTCTTCTTGGTGGTGGGAACGCTTGTTTCCTCCCCTGCATTTTTGGTGATCGGTTCATCCCACTTGCGGTCGGTTGCCACCGGTTCGGCCACCTCTTCCTCTTCTGCGGGATTGATCCAATCGTTGAATTTGCTGAACAAAGACATAGTCCCTCTCCTCCTTATGATATTGGTTAGATCGTTTTATTATTGGTAATGCCGTTCGCCAAACAGTGCACTTCCCACCCGAACGATGGTGGCGCCCTCTTCTATGGCAACGACAAAATCATGGCTCATCCCCATGGAAAGGGTGTCCATTCCCTCTCCGGCAGGGGTTTCTTTCAATTCCTCAAAAAGCGCGGCTGTCTTTTGAAAATAAACTCTGCTCTCTTCCGGTTCGCAGGGCGGCGGAACCACCATCAGCCCCCGGACACGCACCCAGGGCAAACAGGCCGCTTCTTCCAACATTTGGCAGATACAATCTCTGTCGGCGCCGGTTTTACTCTCTTCCTCGCCCACATTCCATTCCAGCAAAAGATCCATCCGCTTTTGGCGCTTTTCCGCCTCTTTTGCGATTGCTTTCAAAAGCCGCATGGAATCCACACTTTGAATACAGCTGGTAAAGGGAAGAATATCCTTGATCTTGTTGGTCTGCAAATGACCGATGAAATGCATCTCGCAGGGCAGATAATCTTCCCGTTTGGAAAGATATTCCTGCACTCTGTTTTCGCCGATCAGCGAAACGCCCGCTCCCAACACCTCGTTCACCCGTTCGGGTTTCACGGTTTTGGTCACCGCCATCAACTGCACGGAAGAAACATCTCTTCCCACCCGACGGCAGGCATCGGCAATCTTTTCTTTGATCTGTTGCAGATTGGACTCAACAGACTTTTCCGTCATAAAGATCCGCCCCCTTGACGATCACTTCGTCATAAAGACGCAGTTGACTTTTATCGTCGGTATTCATTTTGCAGATCAAGAAGGTGTCGCCCTCATAAAGGATCTCGATTTTGCGGAATCGCATCACATGCTGCCATTTGACATAAACACCCGCCTCGGTTCCCTCAAAACGCAGCGCTTCTTTGGGAATGCGGATGCCGCTGTGACGATCCATAATCAAATCGGCCGAAGCGATGCCGATTCCGGCCACCTCAGGCACCATATAATCACAAGTGACATACACCAACAGTTTTGTTTCGTCTTTTTCATCCTGTTTGATGCCGGTGATCACACAGGGAAGGGTGATACCGTCTTTCAAACCCAGATCCAATTCCACCGTCATTCCCTCGGTCAAAAACTTGGTATAGGAAGCATCCGCCACCCCAAGGAAAGACCAGACATAATCGGAAGAAATGGCCCCGACAGCAGCCCCCTCTTCCTCAGACATTGCCAAAATCTGCTCCGCACTCAAACCCTCGGCCTCCTCCGGCGAGACCGAATGGCTGCCCCCTTTGTTGAAATATCCGGCCACAGGCGCGGTCACCTTTTTGGGGTTGCTGTTGATTTTTTTGGCAAGGTCCTCCCGTTCTGCCTGCAAGGCGCTGATGGTAGCATCAAAGTTGATCTGCTTGTCCACCGCCAATTCTCTTCTGGCAGAAGAGGGGATATAAATGGCTTCACAATCGTCAATCTGACTATAATCTCCGGCGGTCATTCGGGCGATCATCCGGATCACCGCTTCGTTCATCTGGTTGGTCAGACTTTCATATTGGGTGTTCACCAGCGCGACATTCTTGCCGGCTTCCTTCAAAAGGGCGATGTGATCATCCAGGCGGTCAATCTCCTGTCGGATCCGAACCTCCTCTTCGTTGGCACACCAATAACCCAAAATCTGCCCTTTGGCCACCCGACTTCCATCTTCCGCCACATAACAGACAACGCCTGTTTCACTCTTTTCCACCACGGTGGCAGTTCGCACCACAACTCCCTGCAAACCGATTCGTTCATCTGCGGTTGCGGCGACTGCCGTTTCGGTCACATAAGAACCGGAAATGCCCGAAGCGGTCCAAACCAGAATCATAGCCAGCAGCGACAAGGCCAATACTGCACAGAGGATCTTGGGCCATATTCTTTTCTTTTTCTTTTTCTGTGTCGCCACAGAGACCCCCCTCTTATCCGAACCGGCATTCGGATTCTTGACATCATTTGCTCTTTTTTGCTTGTTTTTTCAACTTCTTGGGGCAAAAGAGGTCCCAAATCCCTATATATGGTTTTATTCTATCACAAAACAATTTGGCTTTCCACCATTTTGCAAACATTTTCAAAAAAAGATTGGGAATTTTCTGCACGATCTGCAAAGCAGAAAGAAAATCTGCCATCCCTTCTCAGCCAGGTGCGCTGGCGTTTGGCATATTGCCGGGTGGCAAAGATCAATCGTTCTTTGCAATGCTCCAGTGAATCTTCCCCTTTTAAATAAGGGAAACACTCTTTATAGGCTATGGCCTGGGCGGCCGTCCCCTCCGGGGCATAGGAAAAAAGCCACGCTGCCTCTTCCAACAATCCTGAGGCCAGCATCTTTTCCACCCGCAAAGCCACCCGATTCCAATAAATTTCCCGCTCTTCAAAATCACAGGCAATGCAAACGGGAGAAAAAATGGATTCCTTAGAACGGGAAGCGGCGTTTTGACTTGTGATGCTGCTGCCCGATTCCACCAATTCCAGTGCCCGAACCAGCCGTTGCTTGTTGTTGGGATGGATTTTTTCCGCAGCCCTTGGATCGGCCAAAGAAAGCCGCTGCCAAAGCGCCTCGCCGCCGAGGGTTTCATATTCGGTTTGCAACTTCAAACGAAGTTCCTCATTCTCTCCGGTTTCGCCATAACGGATACCGTCCAAAAGCGAGGAAAAATAAAGGCCGGTTCCGCCGCAAAGAATAGGCAATTTTCCTTTTGCAACAATCTTCTTTGCCGCCTGTTCGGCCAGGGGCAAATATTGAGCCACCGAAAAGGATTCCTTCGGATCCAAAAAGCCCACCAGATGATGGGGAATCCCCCGCATTTCCTCTTTTGTGGCGCGGGCCGTTCCCACACAAAGCCTGTCATAGACCTGCATAGAATCGGCGCCAATAATCTCTCCGTTATATTTCTCGGCCAAAGAGACCGCCAGTTCCGTTTTACCGGTGGCTGTGGGGCCGGCCACCACCACCATAGGAATCTTTTCCAAGGCGATCCCTCCTTTTTTCGATTTCTTTTCAGATGCGGCCGAAGCGTTTTTCCATCTCGTCTTTTTCCAAGAGGAAATAGACCGGTCTTCCGTGGGGGCAATGACGGATGTTGGGGTCGGACAAAACCCGTCCAATCAACATCTCCTGTTCGGGAGCAGAAAGGCTGTCCCCCGCCTTGACCGCACCGCGGCAGGCCACCGAATGATAAATCCAATCCAACGCCTTGGCGCCCGACTGGGCAACCCCGGTGGTGGCAAAGGTTTCGGCCATTTCATAAAGGGCCTCTTGCGCCTTTTCGGGGCGCAAAACCGCAGGAATCCGCCGCACCAACAAAGAACCGGGGCCAAACTCCTCCAAAGAGAAGCCCAAATCTTCCAACCGGCTTTCCTGCCGAAGAAGGGCATCCGATTCCAAAGCGGAAAGTTCCAGCACCAACGGCTCCAAAAGCATCTGACTTTCGTTTCCTCTTCTTTTTTTCAGATCTTCAAACAGAATTTTTTCGTGGGCGGCATGTTGATCAACCACCAACAGCGCCCCTTGCATTTCCGCCAGAAGATAGGTTTTGGCAAAACAGCCGATGAGCCGGAATTCGGGTGTTTCTTCGATCGTTTCTTCGGGCATTTCCTCAGGCACCTCTTCGAAAGAAGGCGCCTCTTTCGGCATTTTAGCTTGGAAAATTTCTGTTTGGGAAGCCATAAATTCGGCAGACTCTTGTTTAGGCTCTTGTGCAGCCGCTTTTTCAGGGTCTTTTTCGAACGCTTGCCAAAGAGTTTGCTTTTCTGTCTTCCTCTCTGAAGGTTGAAAATCGGCATCCTCTTTCTCATCCGATGCACGGAAAAGCAGCACCTCTTCTTTTTTGGCAGGGGCAAACAGCTCGCTTCCCAGCATCGTTTCTTTTTCGTCTGCGCTCTTTTGGGCTGTCTGTGAAGGCTTTTCCTCGGGTGCAAACACCTGCCGCAGCCGCTCCAGATAGACACCGCTGCTGCCAAGTGGCGGTTTCTTTTCTTCGGCTTTTGTCTGCAACGGCAGTTTAGTCTGAATCTCTTTTTCCGGCAAAGGAGCAGGCTTTTTCACACTCTTGCTTTGATAGGCGGCAAAGGGATCGCTTTGGGCTGCCATCAGCGCCTGTTTCACCGCCATATGGATCACCCGGTAAACGCTTCGCTCCTGAGCAAAACGCACCTCTAATTTGGCCGGATGGACATTGACGTCCACCTGATCTGCCGGCAGATCGATAAACACGGCACAACCGGGATGCAGGCCGCTCATCAAACTGCCTTTCATCCCCTCTTCCAACACCGCCTGACAGGCTCTGGATTGGAAGTATCTGCCGTTGACATAAAAAAGTTGCATCGCCCGACGGCTTTTGGCCGCCGCAGGCTCGCTGACATAACCGTGCACCCGAATACCGCCTTCAACCGCATCCAAAGGCAAAAGACGAGAGGCAAATTCCTTGCCGCAGACCGCCCAAAGGCAGGCCTTGAGGTCTCCATCTCCGGCGGTGCGCAACACCTCTCTTCCCTCTCTGTTGAGGGTGAAGGCAATATCCGGACGGGAAATGGCAAGTTTCTCGATATAAGAAGCCACCGCATTCCCTTCCGAAACATCGGTTTTCAAAAACTTCAAACGGGCAGGGGTGTTATAAAAGAGTTGTTCCACCCGAATTTCGGTTCCAACCGGGCAACCGGCATCTTCCAGGGTGGGATTCACGCCCCCCTCCATATATAAAAGGGTGCCGACCTGTTCTTCCTCGGTGCGGGTTTGAAGCGTCACTTTGGAAACGGCCGCAATGCTGGCCAGCGCCTCTCCTCTGAAGCCCATGGTGAAGATGGCATTCAAATCATCCGGTGTGCGGATTTTACTGGTGGCGTGGCGTAAAAAAGCGGTGGGAACCTGTTCTTTGGGAATGCCGCTGCCGTTATCCCGGACAACAATCGACCCAACACCGCCCCCTTCTAACTGCACAGCGATTTTGGTAGCGCCGGCATCGATGGCGTTCTCTACCAACTCCTTGACCACGCTGGCAGGGCGCTCAATCACCTCTCCGGCCGCGATCAATTCGGCTGTCCGACGGTCTAACACACGGATCTGATTCATTTTCGGTTCCCTCCTTTTTCGTTTTTATTCATTTTCTGTTTTCTTTAGGGAATCTGACCTCTTCCGAAAGGGTCTTTTGCATCTCAAAGAGAAGATTCATTGCCTCCAGAGGCGTCAAGGTAGCAGGGTCGGTCTGTTTCAGGCGGGAAAGCACCTTCTGTTCAGCAGAGGTGATCTGCGCCTCTTTTTTCACAGAAACAACCGCCCGGTCGACCGGCATCTTTTGATGTTCCATCCCCTGCAAAATCTCGTCAGCCATTCGGGTCACTTTTTCAGGAACTCCTGCCAACTTGGCAACCTCAATGCCGAAACTTTCATCGCTTCCGCCGCGCACAATCCGGCGCAAAAAGATCACCTTATCCCCCCGCTTTTTGGCGGCGGAATTATAATTGACGATCCCGGGATATGCCCCCTCCAGCGCGCAAAGTTCGTGATAATGGGTGGCAAACAGGGTTCTGGCCTTCACCGATTCTTCGGTCACCAGATAAACGGCAGCCGCCTTGGCGATGCTCATTCCGTCAAAGGTGGAAGTCCCTCGGCCCACCTCATCTAATAAAATCAGACTGCGGGGAGAAGCGTTTTTCAGAATATTGGCCATCTCGTGCATCTCAACCATAAAGGTGGATTGCCCGGAATTGAGATCGTCCGATGCGCCGATGCGGGTGAAGATCTGATCCACCAATCCGATTTCGGCGCTTTTGGCGGGAACAAAACTGCCCAGCTGGGCCAAAATCACAATCAGGGCCACCTGACGCATATAGGTGGATTTGCCTGCCATATTGGGGCCTGTGATGATCAACACCTGATCCGATTCGCAGTTCATATGGGTGTCGTTTGCCACAAACAAAAGATCTTTGTTCAGTTCCACCACCGGATGACGGCCTTCCAAGATTTCAATGCTCGTCCCTTCATTCACCACCGGGCGGCAATAATGATGGTCTGCCGCTGTGGTAGCAAGGGCATATAAAAAGTCTGCCCGCTGAACCGCCTTGGCAGCGGCACCGATTCTCGAAGATTCGGCCATCACCCGTTCTTTCAAACGGGCAAACAGTTCGGTTTCCAACCGCTGAACCTGTTCGCCGGCAGTGAGAATCCGATTTTCCAACTCTTTCAGTTCCTGGGTGATAAAGCGTTCCCCTGTGGTCAGGGTTTGCTTTCTGATGTAATGATCCGGCACCAAATCCAAATTGGATTTGGAAACCTCGATATAATAACCAAACACCCGATTATAAGCCACTTTCAGATTGCGGATGCCGGTTTTTTCCTTTTCTTCCGCCTCAATCCGAGCCAGATAGGCACGTCCGTTTTTCAAAACATCCCGCAATCCGTCCAATTCGCTGTCATAGCCATCGCGGATCACATCCCCGTCTTTGATGGCGATGGGGGGATTATCCGAAAGCGCGCTTTTCAGAAGCAGGCAAAGATCGGCCAAAGTGTCAAACGAGGCGTTAATCTGTTTCCAATAGGGTGCCTGCAATTCGGAAAGAACGCCCTTCAAATCGGGCAGTTTAGAGGCGGTCAATTCCAGACTTTTCAATTCCCGCGGGCTGATGCTGTTATATAAAACCCGGGTCAAAAGCCGTTCCAGATCATAAATTCCTTCCAAAGCGGCGGCCAGTTCCAACCGTTTCAGGCTTTCGGAATACAGCTCTTCCACCGCATCCTGCCGCAGATGGATTTTTGAAAGATCGGTTAACGGGCGTTCCAACTGACTGCGCAGATATCTTCTGCCCATTCCGGTTCGGGTTTTATCCAATACCCCGAAAAGACTGCCAACCTTGCTTCCGGTGCGGCTGTTGACAACCAATTCCAACTGGGCCCGTTCGGTGGCGCCCATTCGCAGACAGGCATCGGTTTCATAAACCTGCACCCGATCGAAACGGCTGTTTTCGGTCTTTTGCATTTCTCTGAGATAGCCCACCAGCCCGGCCAAAGCCGTGCTTCCAAGAGGGGCTTCCAGCAATGCTCTGTGATCCTCGGCAAAGCGGCGAAGAACTGCCTCCCTTGCCACCATGGGATCCATTTCCGGCAAAGAAGAAATGGCCAGATTTAATCTGGTGCGCAAAAAGTCGGCCAACGCTCCATCCGCTTCCTCTTCGGGCAGCAAAAGTTCGCTGGGGCCATATCCCGCCAGTTCATCGTTGAGGGCAACAGAAGTAAAGGGCAGTTCGGTCACCCGCAGCGTTCCGGTGGTAATATCCGCCACACAAAGACCGCATTTTTCCCCTTCCGGCCAAACGGCGGCCAAGAAGTTGTTTTTCCCCTCTTCCAGCAGCTGCTGTTCGATCACCGTCCCGGGGGTCACAATCCGCACAATATCCCGCTTGACCAACCCTTTTGTGGTAGCAGGGTCTTCCACCTGTTCGCAGATGGCCACCTTGTATCCCTTTTGGATCAGCCGGGCCAGATACCCCTCACAACTGTGATAAGGGACACCGCACATAGGGGCCCGTTCTTCCTGCCCGCAACCGCGGCCGGTCAAAGTCAGATCCAGTTCTTTTGAGACCAAAACGGCATCTTCGAAAAACATTTCATAGAAATCGCCCAGACGAAAGAACAAAATCTCGTCCGGGTGTTCTGCTTTGATGGATAAATATTGCTGCATCATGGGGGAAAATTCCGCCATGTCACTTCTCTCCTTTACTTCCGATAAAAGGAAACTTTCAAATGATTTGATTTAGTGGCAGCCGCCGCAGGAAGCACAATCCCCACCGCAGGCAGAAGGATCCACCAGATCGGGATCCTGGCCGTTGACAGCAGCGGTCAGAATGGTGTTGATCTGCTGCATCATTTCGGAAACAGCCCCCTGGGCTTCGGAATAAAGCTGCATATTGGGATTGAGCATAATCTCGCCATACTGCTTTTGAATGGCAATATTCAGTTCTTCCATCTTTTCTTTGGCGTTTTCTTCCTGGGTTTCGCTGCTCATCAAATGGTTCAGATTCATCCGCTTCACATTGAATTCCCCGATCATCCGCTGCAGTTCAGCATCCTGATCGGCAGCCTCTTCGGCCCGTTTCATCTGCTGATAAGCTTCGGTTTCCTGCAAATGTTTGCCCAAAAGGCGGCTCAGACGAATGGTTTCTTCCATGATTGTTTGCTCCTTTATTCTTGATTTGTTTTTATCTTCGGTCATTTGTTTATCACACGACCGGTAATGGCCCAGTTAAAGGCCTTTTCCACCTGAATATCGGCAAATTCTCCGATTTTGGCATCCCCGGAAAATTCGCAGACCCGATTACCTTCGGTTCTGCCGGCCAAAAGACCGTCGGCCGATTTTCCCACACCGTCACAAAGCACCCGGATGGTCTTTCCCACCAGCTTCAGATTATCCTCTGTGCCAATCTTTTCCTGCAATTTCAACAGACGGGCCATCCGTTCGGCCTTTTCTTCGTGGGTAAAGGGGTCGGGCATTTCGGCAGCTCTTGTCCCTTTGCGCTTGGAATAGATAAAGGTGAAAAGCTGGGCATACCGCACCTCTTCCACCAGGGAAAGGGTGTCAGCAAAGGCGCTTTCATCCTCGCCGGGGAAACCTACAATCAGGTCGGTGGAAAGGGTGAGATCGGGCATGGCCTCTTTTGCCTTTCGGATCAAAGAAAGGTAATGCTCTCTGGTGTAATTACGATTCATTCTTTTGAGAATTTCATTATTCCCCGATTGCACCGGCAGATGCAGCGTGTGGCAGATGTGTTTGCTTTCGGCCATGGCGGCAAACAACCGCTCGTTGGCATCTTTGGGATGGCTGGTCATAAAACGCAGTCTGTAATCCCCGTCGATGGCATCGATCTTGCGAAGAAGATCAGGAAAATCCATCCCTTCTTCCAGATGCTTGCCATAAGAATTCACATTCTGCCCCAAAAGGGTGATCTCTTTATAACCGGCTTCCACCAGATTTCTGACTTCCTGCACCACATCGGCGCTCTGGCGGCTGCGCTCTCTCCCTCTGACATAGGGGACAATGCAATAGGTACAGAAGTTATCGCAACCATACATAATGGGCACAAAAGCCTTAAAGGGATGGTCTCTGCAAACGGGAATATTTTCCAAAATCGGCCGCTGCTCGTTGGGGGCAGGGAACTGCCGCTTACCGCCCTGCATCCGTTCCAGAAGCAAAAAGGGCAATTTTTGCGGGGTGGAAGATCCGAAAGCAAAATCCACCAAAGGGAAACTCCTTTTGATCTTTTCGGCAATATGTTCCTGTTCGGTCATACAACCGCAAACCGCCACCATCAGCCCTGGATTTCTTCGTTTTTCGTGGGTCAGCGCCCCAAGATTGCCAAACACTCTGTCTTCTGCGTGTTCCCGCACCGCACAGGTGTTGAAAATCACCAGATCCGCCCCCTCGGCCGAATCGGTCAACCCAAAGCCACAGGCCACACAGATTCCTTTGAGTTTTTCGCCGTCACTCACATTCTGCTGGCAACCGTAAGAATAGACAAAAGCCTTGGGCGTGTGGTGTTCATATCGCTCTAAAGCAAGCGCCGCAACCTTTTTTGCAGCCTCTTGCCAGGTCATTTCTGCCATGGATCGTTCTCCTCGTTCTTCAAAATCCAAACCATTTTTATCCCATCATACAATGATAAATCAGTATAACACAAAGCGGCGGTTATCGCAACGAAATTGCATCATTTTTTTCGCTTTTTCCGGCACAAAAAAACCGCTGCTTGCGGCAGCGGTTTTTTATATTTTTCTCTTTTCGGTCTATTCCCTCTTTATGGCAGACTAAAGAAAAATGGCAAGCAAAAGAAAATCAAGCCTCTTCTTTCGGATAAATTGCAAAGATTTCGCAGGTATCATCTGCATCCGGATCCATATTATAGCCCGCTTCCAATTGCAGCTCAATTACCCAGCGATCCAAATTTTCGCGGATATAATTGTTTGCTGCCTGATAGTCATAAACGCCTGCTTCATCTGTGAATTTTGCTCGGATTCCTTCAGTCGAAGTGGGCTTTCCGTTTACATCCGCGCCCGTTTTGGGCAGCCAGGAAGCCTCAACCCGGAACCGCCACTCTTCCATTTCTCCTACCTGAACACAGCTATGGAAATAGAGATCCATTTCATCTCCGTATTTCGGGGTATTGGGATAATAGGGCTTTTCTGTCACCATTCCCACATCCGAACGATAGTTAAAATTCATTTTGGAGGAATGACCCTTCAGCGGATCAATGGAATCAAAATTCAATTCTCTGTCGATGTTGAACATCATTTCCGCCGTTTTCTGCAGATGCTCTTTCGGAAAGGTGTTGTGCGTTCCAAGACCGGTCAACTTATAAATTTCCACCATCACATCATGGTCTTCTTCGCTCATGCCGGAAGGAAGCCAAAATGCGGGAAGATTCGGATTGTTGCAAAGGAAACTTTTTGTGTGCCGGATGGCATAATAAAGCATGGTTTCATCGTCAAACTTTGGCATTCCATCGCAAGCAAAATTCATCGGCGGCATAATGGCAACATATCTATATACAGCAAAATCATATTCTGTTCCACCGTGATAATAATCTTCCAGATCGAAATCATAATATCCCGGCCAATTGATGATATTTCTATATTTCAGTTGACTCAGCAAATCTTTGCAACGAGCGATTTCCTCTTTTGTTAAATTGGTCTTTTCTTCCGGAAACATAATGGAATACATATCATCAGACGAGGTTTCCGGTTTCGGCTTGGAGGATGTTTCCTGAACAGGTTTGGACGACACTTCGGAAACCGGTTTGGAAGATACTTCCGGTTTTTTGGACGAAACCTCCACCGAAACAGATGTCACCTCTTCTTTTTGCGAAGATTCTTCTTCTGAAACCGGTTCGGATGACACTTCAGAAGTGGGTTCGGATGACACCTCGGTGGTGGGTTCAAAGAAAGAAGATTCCTCTTCTTCCGCAGAATCACAGGCGGCAAAAACAAAAGTGGTCATCAAAAGCGCCAATAAAAGCGCAATCAGTTTTTTCATACACATTGTCTCCTTTTTCGTGCCCTTTATCGCAGCCAAACAACCTGCTCTTTCCTCTTCTTAATACCACATTTTGGTATAATTTTCAAGATGCTTTTCCAATGTTTGGAACCTGATACAAATTCACACACCCCTATTTGTATACTGTAACAACAAAAAGAGCGCCCACCCGTAATGGGCAGGCACTCTTGGTGCTCCGGCTTGTCACGCTTTGTTAAAATATTTTTCGTTCAAATGGGCAATTTCGTCTTCGGTCAGTTCGGAAACACGCACATAATGAAAACCGCCGTCAAACTCTTCAACCACAACCACGGTGCCGCCATAAATTTCTGTCCCTTGCAAATTTGCGTTTGGATAATAAATCGTGATCCGGTTTCCCTCTTGTTTAATGGGCAGGATGCATCTGTTAGCCCCTTCCAAACCGCCGGTGCCAAAATGCGCCCCCACCATTTCAATGGTGTTGTCTTCTGCGTTATAGGTCACACTTTCAGCCATTTCACCAAGATTCTTTTTTAACGCCTCCGCAAAAGGACGATCGCCCAGATAGGTTTTCAAAACCCGATCCAACTCTTCCAGCGAATAGGTTTGTTTTTCATACCAGGCATCTGTTTTGGAAATCGGATTGAAGGTCTTTGCATAGATCCCCTTTTCATCGCTGATCATAAAAGCGAAACTGCGAAGGATGTTTCCCGGCAACAATTCGCTTTCCCGGCTGTAGTTCCCCACCGAAAGCAACGCAATCATATACTTTGCATGATATTCCAAATCTTTTTCACTAACAGCAACCGGCATAACAACCGTTGGATCCTCTTCAGAAACGGGCTCAGAAATCGGTTCAGAGGAAACCTCTGTGGTGGAAGACACTTCGGTGGCGGGGGCAAAAGAAGAAGATTCTTCTTCCCCTCCGTCTGTATCACAAGAGGTGAAGATAAGTGTTGTCGTCAACAAGGCAAGAATAAGCGCAAGGAATTTTTTCATAAATCTATCCTCCTTTTTCATCTCGCATCGCAACCAAACAACCTGCTCTTTCCTTTTCTTAATACCACATTTTGGTATAATTTTCAAGATGCTTTTCCAATGTTTGGAACCTGATACAAATTCATCGCTTTTCGTTTGTATGCTTTGACAAGAAACCCCGCCCCGACGGTTGTCGGGGCGGGGTTGGCAGAATAAATCAGTCTTCCGGATAGGCGCGCAGTCTGTCATACACAATCGTTCTGTTTTCTTCCCAATACATATTCAAAATATTCTCTGTGAAATAGTCCAGCAGGTCCTGTTTGTCGAATTCTTCGGCGATCCAATCTTCCAACGGATGTTTTGCAAACCAGGCGGGGGCATAAATTCTCCCGTTGTGATACAATGCCTTATCGCTTTTGAAATACTGCAAAAAAGCATTGTAATCGCCATAGATCAATTCCACCTCTTCGTTGGAGAAAGGCCTGTATTTTTCGTCACCAAACAGAGCAACAACATCATCGTTTAACTTGATGAATTCTTCTTTGGTAATGCCATACATTTTCAACTGATGGGTAAGGTCATAGGGCGGATTATCCGTTTGGTCATCCAGAATGGAATTGTTATATTCGGAAATTTGCTTGGTAATGGCATCATAATCTACATCATTCAATTCCAAATTATCCAAAACGTCATTGCCTGTAACCGCAGACGGATTGAAAATATAATGATAAGGACTCATTCCATCTGAAAGAGCGGTCTTCTGTTTCCAGTTGACACATTCCCGTTCCACAAAAGAAAATTCCTCTTCCGAAACGGGCTCCGAAACGGGCTTGCTCGAAAGTTCCTCGGCAGGGGTTTGATAAACCGGATAATGATCGGTGATTCCTGCATCAGCCAAACTCATTTTTCCGATCGAAAGAATTTGCAGATAGAAGTTGCCTTTTTCGTCGGTTTTCTCAAAGGCTCGGATCTGCAAAACTTCCTTGGGAGCATAAGGGAACTCAAGGCGGGTAAGAGCATCTATCCGTTCTTCTATCTCTTCGCCATCGAGAGTATAGTAATAATACGGGCCGAAATGATAGAACCAGAAGAGTGTGCTGCCATCCTTTTGCTTTTCTTTTTCATACAATAGCAGCATATTTCTATTGTATCCGCGTCCACCCAAAACCTCTACATTTCCCTCAGCATCCACAGCGAGTATCCCTTCTTTGGAAGTAAAGGTCGTTTTCGTTCCGAACAGGTTCATCGAAGCCCGATCAATTTCTTCCTTCGTGTAGTAACCTCTTGTTTCCCCGTAGCAAGAGAGATAAACCAGCAGATATGTCCGTCTTTCATCCTCGGATATCTCGATATCGGCATCACTCATCAAGAATTCTAAACCGGGATGTGCATCTGCCCATTTCAAGAACTTCAACAGCGTGGGGTCTGCCTTTTCAAGCGGCTGGGGATAAGGAATTTGGGGCACATTTTCAGAATTGGCTTCCGAAACAGGCTCAGAAGATTTCTCTTCCAATGCCGAGGATTTTTCCGGAACAGAAGATGTTTCGGCGAGAGAAGAACTCTCATTCCCCAACGGAGGCTGCAATCCGCTGTCACAAGCGATCATCGTCGAAAGGCAGGTGAGCACCAACAAAAGGCAAAGGAGCAGCAAAAGGCCGCTTTTCTTGGGCTTTCGATCCCAAATGCGGTCAAACCGCTCTTTCATTCCTTTGCGGCCGCTATAAAAATTGGAAGCAAGCACATTCTTATTCTTGCCCACGGCGATGGTGTTCAAAATGGCCTCGGAATATTTTCTTCGCCATTCGCTTCCCAACCGGCGAAGCACATCGGCATCGCAAGCCAGTTCCAATTCCTTTGCCCCTTCCCGGAACAAAAGCCAGGCAGCCGGGTTAAACCAATGCAGCCCGTTGGCCAACAAAAGAAATGCCTTGTAATAAAGGTCTCCTCGATAGAGATGCACCAGTTCGTGGCTCAAAATCAACAGCCGTTCTTCCTTTTCAAATCTGCGGTCGGGCAACAGAATCACAGGATGAAAAAAACCAAAAGCCATGGGGCTTTCCGCCTCTTTGGAAAACATCAGCCGAACTTTTTTCTCTTGATATCCCAGTTGGGCTGTTGCCTCAGACAAAGAATCCAACTCCGCCTTTTCCGCAGGTCGGCCGTTTTTCAACATTTTGCGGCGGAAGATACCGTAATCAATCAGATGCCAGGCGAAAAAGGCTGCTGCGCCCAGCGCCCAAAAGCCAAACACCAGCTGCCAGCCGGTAATGCTGACCCGATGGGAAAGTTTCAGCGGCGGCATCACCATCGATCCCCCTGCCGACGGCAGGATCAGCGGTTCCTCATAGGACTTCTCCTCTTTGGGAAGATGATCAGAGGTTTCCTCCAAAATATCGCTGGGGCCCTCTTCGTCCGGATAAAGCGGCAGAGAAGTATCCTCCAAAATGGGAGCGGAAGAAATCTCCCGGAAGAAAGAGGATTCCTCCTCCGGCAGAGAAGAGGTTTCCGATGTCTTTTCAAACCGCAGTTCCTCTTCCCAAAAATCCGGCATTGCAATTTGAATGGGTGCCGAAGAAAGAGAAAATTGCACCGGCAGACAGAGCCGCAGGGCCAGAATCAGCCAGACGGCACAACCAAAAAGCGGCGCACATTTCTTTCGCCAGGTCGGGGCAAACAAAACCGCCAAAAGGATCAGTGGCAGAAGGAACAAGGAAATACTCAAAAGATCAAACAAACGATCAGCCATCACACTTCCCCCTTTTCCAAACGATCCAAATATTCGCGCAAGGATTGTACATCTTCTTCGGTCATACAATGGCTTTCATACAAACTGGCCACCAGCCGCGGCACCGAGTTGCCATACATCCGTTCCAAAAAATTGCGGTTTGCCGCCGCCTGATAGTCGCTCTCTTTTATAAGTGGGGTGTAAAGATTGGTTTTTCCCCCTCGATCACAGGTCAAAAACCCCTTGTCTGCCAAACGGTTGAGCACCGTCATCAGGGTGGAAAGGGCCCATTTGCGCCCAGAAATTCCCGAAAGGATCTGATTTGCCGTCAAGGGCAGATCATTCGCCCAAAGTTGCTGCATGATCTCCAGTTCTGCTTCTCCCAAATGCAACTGCTTTTGTTCCATCACACATCCCTCCTTTGGTTTTCCTGACAACTTCATTATACCCTTGTATAATAACTCTGTCAATCGATTCCCCTGCTGTTATAAAAGTTTGTCTTTCTATCCAAAACATCCCTTTTCGGTTTGTCTATTTTTCCCTTTTCTAAAAGAAAACGGCGTTATTTTCCACAAGAAATCTCACTCTCTCTTGTGCAGAAAAACAAAAATCCCGCGGCTTTCGCCGCGGGAGGGTCAATCGGGAAACTGCAATTTTTCGCCGATGGGATGCTTGGCAACAAAGGAAGCAACCGCCTCGGCCGCATCTGCCACATAGGTATAACAGGGGCGCTTTTGATAGGCCTTGGTGTCTCTCTTTTCGGGGGTGACCCCTTCTGTCACCTGACAGCCTTCCAGCAGGGTTCGGCAGACAACGGAGCCGTTTTTGGCAGAAAAAGCGCCGCAAACCTCCTGCACCGCCCGATAAAGATTCTTTTTGGCCACTTGATCTTTGGGATCGTAATTTCCGTAAAGAGCGCTCAAAACAAAGACCATTCCGCTGACAGCACCGCATGTTTCTCGCAGTCTGCCGATGCCGCCGCCAAATCCCGAAACAAGGGTCACACTCTGTTCCTTGCTGATGCCGGTTTCTTCGCAAAAAGCCGCTGCCACCGCCTGGGCACAGTTATATCCTTCCTCCCGAAAGAGGCGTTCCGCTTCTGTTCTTTTTTGCAAGATCATAGATTCTCTCTCCTTTTTTCACAGGCAACAAACCGCCAAAGGCGATCCTGATCCTCTTTGGAGGCATATCCGATGCCCACCCGTTTTTTTCGGCAGATTGAGGGTGCAGCACCGTCGGAAACAAAATATAATGTTTCATCCTCTGCATCCGATTCCCGAAAGAGACCGTCAATTCCAAGGGCTTTGGTCAATTTCCCCGGGCCTTCTGCCCCCTCACAGGCGCGGATCAACACCCCCTGGGGCTCCCCCTCTTTTCCGGTTACCACATTCATTAGCCAATGGATACCGTAACAAAGATAGAGATAATATCGACCGCCTGCTTCATAAAGGGGCGCATTTCGTTTGGTTTTTCCTCTGCTGGCGTGACAGGCGGTATCCGTTTCCCCTTTATAAACCTCTGTTTCGGTAATACGAAGAAAATGCATCTCACTTTCCGTTTGCCGTACCAACAGTTTTCCCACCAATTCCTCTGCCACAATCTCGGCATCCCGAAGGAAAAACTCACGGGGCAACCGCTGCCATTTCATCCTTTCGCCGCCTCACTTTTGATCTGTTTCACGCAATGGCTTCCCACCTTTGCTCCCTCATAAACCGCCTTGGCGATTTGCAGCATTCCACCGCAAAGATCCCCTGCCAAATAAAGGCCGGGCATAGGGCTCATCTGATTTTCATCCACCATGGGAAGATTGTTTTGAATGGGAACCCCTGCCTTTCTGGCCAGATCATTTCCCCCGGCGGTGCCAACCGCTACAAAGATTCCGGCAACCGACAACGGCTCTCCTGAGGCGAATTCCACCTGTTCCAATCTGGTTTCTCCCACCAGTTTTTGGATGGGGCGATCGTCTGCCTTCAAATTTTCCGGCAGATTTTGGGGGATGGGCTGACCGTTGGTCAAAAGGGTGACAGAAGAAGCTAAGGGCAACAAAACAGAAGCCTCGTGGAGGGCATATTCTCCCCCGCCGATCACCGCTACCCCTTTGTTCCGGAAGAAAAATCCGTCACAGACAGCGCAATAACTGACCCCGTGACCCTCCAATTCCTTCAAACCGGGAATTTTGGGGGCGCTGCGCTGAACGCCGGTGGCAAGCAGAACATTTTTGCCCTCATATTCCCCTTTGTCGGTGGTCACCAGCCAACCGTCGGGGGCAAACCCCAGACTCAACACCTCTTCATTTCGAAGTTCCACTCCAAGGGATACAATCTGCTCTTCCCCTTTTTTCAGCAGTTCTTTTCCGCTGATCAGACCCGTGCCGTAATAATTTTCAATGTGGGCAGCCTTTTCCAACGCGCCGCCGTCTTTGGCGATCACCAAAACCTCCAGACCGCCTCTGGCAGCATAGATCGCCGCAGAAACGCCGGCCGGCCCTTTACCCACCACCAAAAGATCCCATTTTTTATTCATCCGATTCCCCTCGTTTTCAGTAAATCTCATCGATCAAAATGCTCTCTGCCATGGGCTTTTTGGAAAAAAACATTCCCCCCGGAAGAGAAATAAAAGACGAAATCCGTTCTTTTTCTGTCATTTGCTCCAAAATTGCCTGATGCAAAAAACCGCCCTTTCGGATACAAACCTCTTTTAAACCCATCTGTTTCAATTTCCCCAAAAGGGCTTTGGCGGCAAAAAGATCCTCTGCCGCGGTCTCGATGGCTCTTTCGCCGCAAACAAGCGCATAATCCCTTGCTGTCGCTGTCACCGCACTGCTTTCCTGCAACAAAAAAGACCAACTAATCTCATCCCGCAACAGGCCGCCTCCCAAAGCGGCCAGCTGCTGCAGATATTGCATCCGGATCATTCCGGCTGTCGGTTTCGGCGAATCGGTCGATTGCGGCTTGCCATTCCAACGGGAAAGGGAAAACAAAAGCCGTTCTTCTCCTGAAACGAAACCTCTTTTTTCATAAAATCCCCTTCGATCCTCTGCCGGAAATAAAAAGATCGGTTGATCGCCCACTTCTTTTTTCAAATGTTCCAGCAAAAGGGTCATAAACCCCCGTCGGCGGAATTCAGGATTTGTGGCCGCGCCCACCAGATAAATTCCTTCCTCAAATCCGACACCGTGAACAGGAAAGGTGTGGACAGCGGCGGCAATGACGCCTTTTTCTTCCAAAAGAAGACAGTTTTCCGGACGAAATCGCAAGCGGAAAAAGCGCTGCAGAAAATCCTCTTCTTCCGAAAAAACCCTTCGCCAAAGGGCCATCAGAGAAGCCCGATCCGAAGCGTTTGCCCATCGGATAATCACGCCTCTCTCCCTCCCTTTTTTCAATCTTCTTCCCCTTCACGCAGGGTGATTTTATATTTTTGAATCATTCTGATGGGATGATAGGATTCCTTTGCCCTGCGCAGTCCGGGAAGCCCCATATCATCCTGGCGATTGATATACAAAAGGTCGGAAAAGGTGTGGGCTGCAAATTGCTGATGAATCACCGGATAGGCCCCCTCAAAGCCGGGCAGACACTTTTCAAAATGCACAATGCCAAGGGTGTCGTTCACCCGCTGGCCGACGGTGAAAGCCACAATCTTGCCCCCAACGCGCAAAACACCGCCCGAAAGGCCCAAAACTTCCCCATATTCCAAGGCATTTTTGATGGCACCGGCCTCGGCACATTCCGCCTCGCCTGCCCCTTTTTCCATCATCCAAGCCTCTTCCAGCAAAAGGCACTCTTCCAGATCCGATGGAGAATAGGGCGCATACACCGCCTCATGTTCCCGCAAAAATTTAGCAATATGCCCTCTTTTTCCGTGATATTTCTTCCCCGGCAAAAGAATCAGATCGGAGGCGGCATATAAATAGTCATCATAATTGCGCTCGTGACGGATCACAAACCGATCGTCGGCAGAAAGTTTTTCCACAAATTCCTGATAGCCGCTGTAAACCACCAGGTTTTCTCCCCGTTCTTTACAATGGGAGACCAATTTTTCCATGGCCAAAATAGGATCCGGTCCCATAGGCACCAGATAACAGCCCACCCGATGCTCTTTGAAAAACAGATCCGATCCATCTCTGGCAATCTGAATCTCGTCTGCATCCTTCCAAAGAAACAAATGGGCAAAATGGTATTCACAGGCCAAGATCTGTTTGCCGGCAGAAAGTTGTTCAAACATCTGACGGTCTTCCATGGTAATGGCTCGAAACTGCAACATATTTTCCCCCGGAAACAAATTCTTTTATTCGCTGTTATTATACCCCCGATGTTTTTCCTTTGCAACCGATCTTTTCTGTTTTTTCAGCAAAGAAAAATGCATCCCTCTTCTGTAAAAACAAAAGAGGGATGACCGGTTATCATGGTTTTTTTAAAAAGAATCACAAGCGAGCTCAGCGATCTTTCAGATCGGCATACACACGGCGTTCCCCCACTGCCTTATAGGCCGGGCGAATGATCTTACCGGTGCAAACCAGTTCTTCCATCCGATGGGCGCTCCAACCGGCGATGCGGCTGATGGCAAACACAGGTGTGAAGAGTTCGGTGGGAATGCCGATCATCTGATAAACAAAACCGCTGTAAAAGTCGATGTTGGCAGAAACCCCTTTGAACATCTTGCGGCGGGCGCTGATCACCTGGGGTGCCAAACGCTCCACTCTGGCATAAAGATCATATTCCTTTTCCAGATGCTTTTCTCTGGCCAAATCCCCCACAAACCCCTTGAACAGTTCGGCCCTGGGATCCGAGAGAGAATAGACAGCATGCCCCATTCCATAGATCAAACCGCTGCGGTCAAAGGCTTCTTTGTTCAAAAGTTTTTCCAGATAAGCAGAAATTTCATCCTCATCCGCCCAATCCTTGACCTGCTCTTTGATGTCTGCAAACATCTGCACCACCTTGATGTTGGCGCCGCCGTGTCTGGGTCCTTTCAAGGAACCCAAAGCACCGGCGATGGCAGAATAGGTGTCCGTCCCCGAAGAGGAGATCACCCGATTGGAGAAGGTAGAGTTGTTACCGCCGCCGTGTTCTGCGTGCAACACCAGCGCCAGGTCCAACACATGAGCCTCCAAATCGGTGTAATTCCCGTCTTTCCGCAGCATATAAAGGATATTTTCCGCGGTGGAAAGTTCCGGTTTGGGATCGTGAATGAAGAAACTGGGAGAATCGTTTTTATAGTAATCATAAGCCTGATAGCCGTAAACCGCAAGCTGCGGAAACAGAGCAATCAGCTGTATACACTGGCGGATCACATTGGAATACTCTGTGCTGTCCGGATTGTTATCATAAGCATAAAGGGTCAAAACACTGCGCGCCAGAGTGTTCATCATATCCGTACTGGGAGCCTTCATAATAATATCCCGGATAAAGGAATTAGGCAAACTGCGATAAAAGTTTAACAGTTTGCAAAAATTATCCAATTCTTCTTTGGTGGGCAGTTGACCAAAAAGCAGCAAATAGACAGTCTCCTCAAAACCGAAGCGACCGTCTTTCTGGAATCCGAGAACCAAATCTTCCACATTATAGCCCCGATAAAAAAGTTGTCCGCGGCAAGGTTTTGCCTCACCATCAATCATCTCTTTTGCCTTGACTTCGGATATTTCGGTCAGCCCGGTCAAAACCCCGTTTCCGTTCATATCCCGCAAACCGCGATTAACCTTGTGATCAACAAAAAGTTGCGGATCAATCAGACTGTTCGAAACGCACTTATCCGTCAACATTTGAATTTCAGGGGTAATGACCGAATAATCGATTTTGACACTTTTTGCCATAAACGCCCTCCTTCCCGACTTCATGTGCCGTTTTGATTTGGGTTTATTATAACAAAAATATGCCGATTCTGCAAGAAATATTCTGTGAATTTTTTAATCAAAATGAAAGTTTTATTTTTAGTTTATTCATTTTTTCTGCCAAAGGCGCTGAAAATTCTTCTTGTTTTGGTGTTTTTATGAATTTTATTCATTGAAAAAATGCAACATTTCAAAATTGCAAAAGCCTTTTTCCTTCCGAAGAGATCACCTCTTGCAGAAGATAATAGCCCTTTTCATTGGGATGAATCCCATCTTCGCAGAGATAATCCTCGTAATGCCATTGGCTTAAAAAGGCATCCCGCAAACCCAAAATGGGGCATTTTTCTTCTCTGGCCAATTTTTCCACCAAAAGATTATACCGTTCGTGCCAGCGATAGATGTGCTGTACATCTCCCAACCAAAAGAGAATATTTTCTTTGGAAAGGCCGGTACGAGTGATAAAATCAAAATACCGTTCTGCGTGATTGGGAACCAGGGTTGTCAGCAACGGCATCACACCCCGTTCCCGCAGAAATCGGATCATAAGGCGCATTTCTGCTTCAAATTTCGGCAACGGATTTTTGGGCAGATGTTCTGCCTCTGGGGCATCGGAAATGGCCGCCCAATCAAAGTCACAGTCATTTCCGCCAAATTCGATCAAAGCTGCTTGCGGATATGCCGATTCTTTTTCAAAACTACGTTGCAAAAGATGAAAACCTTTTGTGGCAGTACAGCCCATTTTGGCGTGATTTTCCAAACTGATTCCAAGATTTTTGGAGGCCTCTTCTGCCGCATTGACAGTCGCATATTTATATTTTTGACTTTCGGAATTCCAAACAACCCCTCGCATCACACTGTCTCCCCAAAGACCAACCTGTCTGATCTGTTTCATTCTTTCTCCTCCGTTCCAAGTTCTCATCTTTATTTTATCTGGTTTCAAAAACTATATTACATCATATCGCAACTCAAGTCAAGTAATGACTTAAAAAATATCATTGATTTTTTGTAAATAATATGATATGCTGAAAACCAGAAAAGATCCTTTTCGTTCAAAACAAAAAAGAAACAGGTGAATTTTATGGCCCTTTCCTATCCCATAGAAGAACAAAGCAGCTGGCAGTCTTTGCCCGATCTGGAACTGTATATGGACCAGGTGTTGACCCTACTTGCCCGAGAACTGGAATCATTTTCCGCAGAAGATGACAAGTCTCTCACCTCCAATATGATCAACAACTATGTGAAAGACGGGGTTCTTCCCCGCCCTGAAAAGAAAAAATACAATCGGGAACATTTTTCCCGTTTGATTATGCTTTGCCAGTTGAAAAATGTGTTAACCATTCCGGAGGTTGACACTCTACTCCAAAGCCTGCAGGCAAATGGTTCTGCCCGGGAATGCTTTGATCGGTTTATGGAATTACGGGCCAGCGCCTTCGCATCACTGCAAGAAGAGCTGTCCCTGCCCGAAGATGCTGATTCCCACACTCAAATGGACATCGCCCTCCAATTGGCCATCAAAGCCAATTTGTATCGTTGGGCTGCCGCAAATTTGATCGCCGAGGAGGCAAAGCGGCAAAAAGCATTGCAACTGGATGCGGAAAAGCAGTCAGCATTGGAAAAAGAGCAGGCCAAATTGGAAAAGAAAGAGAAAAAGGAAAAAGAAAAAAAGGGAAAAACAAGCAAAAAAAATTCCTCTTCCCAGGGGGAGGAGGAATAATCCTTTCAAAGAAGACCTCTTTTTTCAAAGGCGGTCTTCTTTTTTAAACTGTCCATTTGCTGAAACCAAACTGTCAAGAATCTGCCTCTTTACGCAAAAGAACCCCACCGCCCAAAAGCGATGAGGTTCTTTTTGTTTTGACAAAACCGAACAGTTCGATCAGCCCACGATACCGGTACGCTCAATGCTTTCGGTGAAGAAGCGCTGTGCGAAGACATACAGAATGAGCAGGGGCCCGATGGTCAACAGACAACCGCAAGAGAGCACCGACTCACGCAGCAACCAAAGATCGGTATCCGAAATGCCGCTGATGAAGTTTTTACCCACCACGTTCAGGTTGGCCTGAAGGAAGGTCAGGTGAACGGACAAGGGCAGGTCGGTCTTATAGAACATGGAAGCGATATAATAGTCGTTCCAATACCACACGATGCTGAACATGGTGATGGTCACCACAGCAGACACCACGTTGGGCAGCATCACGCGCCAGAAGGTTTTGAAATAGCCGCAACCGTCGATCAGGGCAGCTTCCTCAATTTCAGGAGGCATCTGACGGAAGAACTGACGCATAATGAAGATATACAAACCGCTTCGAATCCCCATGCCGCCGATGGCCATCAGCCAGAAAGACACAGGAGAGTCCAACATACCCCAGTTCTGGAACTGAGAATAAAGAGGAATCATATAAGTCTGCATCGGCACGATGATCGTGAAGATGAGGATCATAAACATAATCCCTTTACCGGCAAACTTGAAGCGGGCAAAACCATAGCCTACCAAGACGGTGCTGGTCAGCTGCAAAATCAAACTGGGGAACAGAATCTTGCAGGTGCTTGCCAGCGTCTTCCAATAGTCCAGAGTTTTAAAGGCAAGCGTGAAAGCCTGCGAAGAGAGATGTTTGGGCAGCCAGATGACCGTGGGGTCATAAACGTCTTCCTTCGCCTTAAAGGCGTTGGAAAAGATGATCAGAATGGGATACAGCATCACGTAGCCCAAGCCGATCAGGAAGGCTGCACGGAACACAACTTTGAAAAACTTGCTGACAGCATAAGAAATTTCCAACTTTTTGGATGCGGCCTTTGCTCTCAAACGCTGAGATTCATGAATGGGTTGATCCATCATAGTGCAACTCCTCCTTTCCTTAATCGTTGTAATAGAAGACGAACCGACCGATAATGGCATACACAACACCGATGATGGCCAGCACACAGATGCAATAGACCATAACAATGGTGGTACCCTGGTCGTAAGCGCCCTTGTTTACCAATTCCATCATCCGCTTCATAACCAGGTTTTCCGAGTCAGTGAAGCAGTCGATGATCGAATAGATGATGGTTACCAGCAGGGTGCTGCTGATCATGGGGAAGGTAATCTTCCAGAACTTTTCCCAGCCGGTAGCACCTTCCATATCCGCCACCTCATAACTGGAGGAGGGGATGTTGTTCACGGCAGCCAGCAGAAGCAGAATCTGCACACCGCACTTCCATGTCAGGTCGAAAACCTCGTTCACCACAGAAGAAACGATGTTGGTGATCTGTGCCGGGACACCCAAATCGTTGAAGATGGTGGTGAAAGAAGGAGCAGAGAACATATAAGCTGCGCCTTCCAATTCGCCGCCCACCGTCTGACCGGCCATAATGCCGTTCTTCAGGATATTGATAACCACACCGGAAGAAACGATTACCGGCAGGAAGAAGACAGCACGGGCCAGGGTGCGACCGAAGAACTTATCTTTGATCAAAACAGCAACGAACACACTGAACAGCACCACGATAGGCACCTGCCAAGCCATTTCGGTCAAAGAGGGAACCAGTTCATCCGGAATAAAGGTGGGATCCTGTGTAAACACCCATTTATAGTTTTCAAAGTTGTTCCATTCCAAGGTGAATTTACCGTTCACCATCTGAATATCGCTGAAGGTGTAACGAACAGCGGTGATCATAGGGACCAAGAAGAAGATGATCACACCCAAAATCCAGGGAGAAACGAAGCAGAGACCGGCAATGCTCTTGCGGCGTTCAAAGGTCAAAAACCGCTTTGCAACCGGCAGAGCATCAGCAGGAGTCTTCAGATTATTGGCCTTCTTGCTCATTTAGGATGCCCTCCCTTCCAAATAACTTCTGGCGGCAACTTCCTGCCCGTCCACAGTCACAGCATAGCGATTGTAGTTCACAATCACAGTCACGCCGTTGGCGAAAGTTGTCTTGGTTACGTTGTTTTCCAGATATTCATGTGCCGTGATGGTCTGATCGCTGACACTCCGCAGCAGAGTTTCCACCTCGCCATACATATCGGCGATTTCCTCAATCCACAGGTTGTAGTCGGCGTTCATCAGATCATCATACATGGTGGTGTCGATCATCTTCATGTTCTGGGCCAACCAACGAACCTTGAAAGAAGAACCGGTTTCCACAGCCTTCAGCATCGCATAGCGAACATCGGCTTCATCGTTGGTGGCGGTGGTAGCATTGTTGACCACGCCCTGAATCACCAACTGGTAAAGAGGAATGGTGCGGGTGAAGGTGTAATACCCGGAGTTCTGAATGGGAGCGGAACTCACATAAGTAGCATAAGGAAGGGTGAAACCGTTTGCAGAGTTGAGCATCAGTTCACCGGTAGCAGAAGCAAGGTTCTGCAATGCGCTCTCAACCTCAGTCTGTGCTTCCAGTCGCTCCATTTCCTTCTTGCCGAAGTCAGAATAGAAGGTGGAAGCCAAATTGGAATCAGAGATACCGGTAAAACCGTATTCCTTATCCAACAGAGATTTCACACCCTTTTTGGTTGCTTCTGCAAAATGGATGGGAGAAAGCATATAAGTGACCTTCCGCTGATCGGTTTCGGTGGTATATGCCTGGAAGGTTGCGGGATTGAATTCAAAGAGCATTGCGGGCTGTTTATCAATGCTTCTGGTGGCATCATTCTTCTTCTGATAACCGTTGCCGGTCTTGCGAAGATTGACAAAGTCCAGATTGGCAAAGATCTTGGTGCCCGAAGCCTTCAATTCTGCGGTCAGTTCCTGCAATTCTTTCTTGCTGCCCAAGGTGTTTTCGGCCTTCACCTTACCGGGCAGTTTCTTGTCATAAGAGCCTTCATACCAATACTGATAATCAATCAGGACCTGATCAACACCCTTGTCGATCAAGGTTTCGTTGATGTCACTCACATCTTCAAAATCGGTGAGAGCAACCACCTTGTTCACAGGGAAACCCAACACGCTGACAGGACGGCGGATGGCGCCGATCAGTTCCACGTTCAGAGGAGCATAATCAGCGGTAGCCTGTACCTTCATGCCCTTTTCGTCGATCAGATAATTCCGATAGACTTCTGCCATGCCGGTGTAGTTGGCCTTTTCGTCATTGGTAAAACGGAAGGAGACGGTATAAGTGTCGCCGGAGAGCGCATATTCTTCAAAGATTTTGAAGCTCTTGGCATCCCAGGACTTATCCTTGGCGGTCACAGTGTCGCCGTCCCGATAGACGAAGTTGAAATAAGCATTGGTAAAGGTGCTCTTGACACCGGGAACGCGATAGAAAATTTCAGACCGGGCTTCCCCTTCCGTCACGATGGCAGTCACGGCACTGTTGCCGTTTTTGATGCCATACATGGGGAGCATCAAGCGCTCTTTGAAGTTGGTCACAGCTTTAATCGCCTTGGAAGCATCACGGCCATAAACCACCTGATTGTAATCGCAGATGATGGTTCCGTTATCTGTCTGGAAGTCCACCAATGCGCCGCAGCCATCAGGAATGGCCAGATAGCCTTCTGTGTCACCGTCACCGGCGCCGAAGAAAGGCATAATAGAAACCTTGTTCACACTGTAGCTGATACCCAGATTGCTGAAAGGCTGGACGGCAATTTCATCATAACAAACGCTGAAATCAATGCCCTTATCGGTAAGACGGATCTCAACCGGAACCTGGAAGCATTCAGACACAAAGTCAAAATCAATGCGGGCACCGACAACTTTGCCGTTTTCTTTGATTTCAGACAGCTTTGCGCCGTCTTTGTTCACGCTCTTGGTATAAGAATAAGCGTAGTTCTCGTTTCCGGATTTATCCAGATAAGAAACGGTGATCAGGCTCAAACGTTCGGGCTTGTTCACGGCGGGAGTAGCGCTCCAGGATCCGGGAGGAGCGGAATACCACTCTTTTCCGCTGCGCTTATCGGTCACCTTGAGGAACATGCCCTCATCAGAAAAGCTGAGCGCAAAGGAATCATTTTCACAAAAAACCTTATAAGGATCGGTGATGGTAATGTCATCGATCTGTTCTGTGGTGTTGGTCGTAGTCTCTGCGGTGGTGCCTCCGGTGGTGGCATTTTCAGCCGCCGAAGAAGACTCCCCAGAGGTCTCATCCGCCAACACACCCACAGAGCATGTGCAGGCAAACAGCACCATACACAACAACAGCGCCGCAGCCCGAATTACTCTATTTTTCATCGCATGTTTCTCCTTTCAAAGGGATTTCCTGCAGACTCTTGTCAGATTAAAGTCGCAGAGCGATTTCATTGGAGAGGTTGGTAACAAAGCTGATCATCTGGAGCATCAGACTGTAGATAATGGCGGCGATACAAACCACAATCACCATCGCCAAAACCGTCACAACCAAAGCAAGGATCGTGCCCATAAAGGAATACTGATGCACTTCCATGGTGGCCATCAAAATGGTGGCAGCCAACCAGATATACATCAAAACGCCCACGATGGACAGGAAGGCCATTTCATCCTCGGTGAAGAAGTTCGAGAGGATGATCATGGGAATTCGCATGATCACAAAGGGGATCATGGCATAGGCGGTGAAGCACCAGATCTCGGTGAATTTACCTTCACCGTTGAACAAAGTGGTCACAGCCCAGTTACAAATAACATACAGGACAAACACACCCACGGTTGTCATAAAGGTGGCAAGCATATTGATGTTGGTGATATCTGCCACTCTCGGGTTCCAGATGAAACCGGAACTGGTGGAATAGAGCACCTGCGCCACAAAGATCATAAACACGATCAGTGTTGCAATGGGAACGGAATACTTCTTTTCGTATTTCAGATCCGCAAAGCCCTTGAAGGGATGCATGGCGCAATACATCGGATAGGTGTATTTATTATATTTCTTCACATATTCATCCTGCGAACGACGCTTCTTGAGCCGACGCTGTGTGAAGAAGATGGGCACCAAAACCACAATAACCACACCGATCATAATGAACGGGAAGTATTTATTCAGTGCCTCATCGCGAGAGGTCTTATAGATTTCGGAATAGGTATGCTGTGCATAGGCACGCTTGGCATATTCCATTGCGGTGCTGTAGTCGCCCAGGGTGTTATAATATCTGGACATCCCTTCGTTTGCCAAACCGCTGATGCTGTCATATTTCAGAACATTCTTCCAATAAGGACCTGCTTCTTCATAGAAGCCCTCATCGGTCAGGTTGACTGCAACACGCAGATTCTTCATCAGGTCGGTTTCCCGGAAGACGGTGATGGTGTTGTTGGTATCGTCTGCCACCAGCACCCGATCTTGATAAACTTCCACCGCACAAGGAGAAGCAAAGGTACCCCACTGTCTTTCGGTGTCGCTGGTGCTCTTGGCGCCCATAACACCCAAAACAGCAGAATCCTGATCGTAGATAAAGATACGGCCTCTGGTCACATCCAGGCAATACATAAAGCCATCATTATCCACCGCAATATCGGTGAAAACGGTCTTGTCAGTGCCGCCGGTGGCATAATGCACAAAGGGGTCACCGTAAACACGGCCAACATTCCGCAACACGTTGGTACTCAAAGAGTTGAGTTTCATCACGTGGTCATTACCGGTGGCCAAAGCTTCACCGGGGTTGGCAATGGTATAGAAGAAGCCGTCTTCGGAAAGATCAAAGTTCACAAACACGGTAGGAACGATACGTTCGTCAGCCTTGACCTGTTCATCCGAAAGAATCAAACGCCAGGCCTGTTCCAAATAAAGTTCCAAGGTCACCTGCACACGCTGGCTACCGAAGAAGCCCAAAAATTCAAAGTCAGGGCTGAATTTATAAGTGCCTCTCGTGGAACCGTCAACCAACACGAAATACTGTCCGTGTTCATCCACCACCACATTGATGGGACGGAACTGAATACCGTCGGGAATCACATCACTGTCGGGGGCGTTGATGGTGTGTTGAATATTGCCTTCATTGTCGCAAACATAAACCATACCGATCAGAGCAGATTGGGTATCACCCTTGTCTGCAATGCTTCCGGTATCGTGAACAGCGATCAGAATCCGGCCGTCAACATCCACAAAGATGCCCTGGCCGTTTCCGAGTTTAATCTCTTCGCCGTCTTTCTTGATTGTCACAATCCGCTTGACCTCATATTTGCTGTCTGCCAAGCCGACCACAATCACACGACTGTTTCCCGAATCCAAAATATACAGATCATCTTTCCACTCAAAGATATCGGAAATCTTCGAAAGTTTCAGATCCAGCCCCAGGCTTTCCCAGTCGATCACCGTTTCCACATCATAAGAGGGGCTGGTGGGCTGAGCATAGCTTTGCTGCTGCATACCGGAGTTAGAGAAATAGGTATAATCGTGATAGGGTGTTTTGGCAGATGCCGTCAGGCAGCAACCCGAGATCAGAATACAGACGACAACCAAGGCAAAGAGGGATCTGCAAACCGATTTGAATTTCATGTTTAAAACACCTTTCCCTTCATTTATTGCCATTTGGTTTATTTCATACCCGAGTTACCCATGGTATCGATAACGAAATTCTGCGAGACGACAAACAGAACAATGGGCGGGAGCATCATCACCAGAGAGGCCGCTGCAGTTGCACCGGTACGGGCAATACCACCGCCTGCGATCTGCTGCATAACGCTGGGCAGCATCTTATAACTTTCGTCATAAATATAGATACCACCGGTCGAAGCCCAGATACCCTGGAACGCGAAGATCATTGCGGTGATCCAGGCAGGTTTCATGTTGGGCATCACAATGTTCCACCAAATTTTCAACTCGCCGGCACCGTCAATTCGGGCTGCTTCCAAAACTGCATTCTCCATCTGGCTCATGCTCTGACGAATCAGGAACAGGTTCATGGTGCTGGCAACCACAGGCAGGATCAAGGCCCAATAGGTGTTGATCAGGTGCAGCTGGCTCATCACCAGATAGACAGGGAATGCCGACACGCCGCCGCCAAAGAGCAGAGCCCATTCGATAAGCTTGTTGAGGAACTTTTTGCCCACGAAATTCAGCTTTGCCAGAGGATATGCAGCCATACTGGAGAGCATAATCTGCAGGAAGGTGGCGACCATGGCCACAAAGGCCGAGTTAAACACATAACGGGAGAGGGGCACCCAGAAGCTGGTCGCCAAACGGTTCAGAGTGACAAAGTTGCTCATCACCGGTCTGGAAACATACCATTTGGGCGGATAGACCATGATCTCTTCAATGGGCTTGAAGGCGTTGATCACGGAAAGATACAAGGGCAGCATGAAGACCACGCCGACCACCAGAAGGAAGATAAAGATGGCAAGCGTACCACCGGTGGAACGGCTGACCTTTGCTTCCTTTACCCGAAGACGTTTCGGGGGTTTGTTACCGGCCATTGTTTTAATGGCCGCTGCATTCTTTTTTGCCATTGCTTATCTCCTCCTTTCTTATTCTGTGCTGAAGCTGCTCAGCATCGCACGGATCACATAGTTCACAAGCAACATCAAAATGAACATAAACACCGTGATGGCAGCGGCATAACCCACCTCAAAACGGGTGTTACCCACGTCGTTCATATAGGTAACAAGAGTATCAGCAGCATACTGCGTGGTGGGAGAACCGGCCAACTGAGAGGCCAGAGTGGAACCGAAGGAAGAAGAAATGGTCATAACCGCAGAGAAGACGAGCTGCGGAGCCATCTGGGGCAATGTGATGCACCAGAGTTCCTGCCAACGGTTTTTCACACCGTCGATGGCGGCGGCTTCGAAATAATCCTTGCTCAGGTTTTTAAAACCGGCGATGAAGGACAGGAAGCTGACACCAAGGCTCATCCACAACTGGATGATGATAATACAGGCCATAATGTAAGAGGGGTCACTCAACCAATAGATGGGCTGACGAATAATACCCACGGAAAGAAGAATGGAGTTGGCGTAACCCTTGGTATCGCCCGAGAAGAACAAAGTCCACATACTGGCCATACCGCCGCACAAAGAAGGCATATAGAAAACAGCGGTCATCCAGGGGCGAAGTTTGGTGCCAAGTTCGTTGATCAACCAAGCGGTCACAAAGCTCATCAGATAGCCCAAAGGACCGGTGATGATTGCGAACAGCAGGGTGTTTTTCAAAACGATCAGGAAGGTGGCATCATCCAG